>JBDHMR010000242.1:0-3799 GCA_039656035.1 Gemmatimonadota bacterium | reverse complement strand
CGATGCCCAACGTCGATTCCGCCACAGAGCCTCCATTAGTAGTTACAGGCGTGCTTTCAATAACTCCACAACTTCAATCGGGCGCTTCATGACGCCGATCCCGGCGTCCTCGAAGGCTGCCATCTTCTCCGCTGCAGTGCCCGAGGAGCCGGAGATGATGGCGCCGGCGTGTCCCATCCTCCGCCCCGGGGGTGCGGTCCGTCCGGCGATGAACCCCACCACGGGTTTGGTCACGTGCTCCCTGACATACTCGGCAGCCTGTTGTTCGTCGGTACCGCCGATTTCACCCATCATCACGATGCCCGCCGTATCGGGGTCGTTCTCGAACGCCTCGAGGCAGTCGATGAAGTTGGTGCCGATGAGAGGATCGCCGCCGATACCGACGCAGGTACTCTGGCCCATGTTGTGGCGCGTCAACTGGTCTACCACTTCGTAGGTGAGCGTGCCGCTGCGCGATACCAAGCCGATGTTTCCGGGGGCGCAGATGTTCCCCGGGATGATGCCAACCTTGGACTGCCCGGGGCTGATGACACCGGGACAATTCGGACCGATCAACCGTACACCGCGTTCCTCGAGGAACGGCCGCACCTTGGTCATGTCGACGACCGGTAGTCCTTCGGTAATGCAGACGATCAGTTTGATGCCGGCATCGGCGGCCTCGAACATGGCTCCGGTGGCGAACGCTGGCGGGACGTAAATGACCGACGTGTCGGCTCCCGTCTCCTCGACCGCGTCGGCGACCGTGTTGAACACCGGAACCGCGTCCTCGAACCGCTGGCCACCCTTGCCCGGCGTCACCCCGGCCACTACCTGGGTGCCGTAGTCGATCATCTGACGAGTATGGAACGAACCGTCGCGTCCGGTGATGCCCTGCACCACCAGCTTCGTTTCCCGATTGACGAAGATGCTCACGCCGCCTCCTGGGCAACCCGCACCACTTGCTGGACTGCCTCGTCCATGTCCTTGAGGGCGGTCATCCCTACCCCATCGAGGATGGCGAGAGCCTGATCCTCGTTGGTTCCGGTCAGGCGGATGACGATGGGCACTTCAACGGAGAATTGCTCGAGCGCCGCCACGATGCCGTTGGCGACGTCGTCGGTGCGGGTGATGCCCCCGAAGATATTGAAGAGGATGGCCTTCACGTTTGGGTCCATGGTGATGATCCGCAGGGCGCTGACAACCTTCTCAGGGTTGGAGCTGCCACCGATGTCCAGGAAATTGGCCGGCTCGCCACCGTAGTACTTCACCAGGTCCATGGTGGCCATGGCCAAGCCGGCGCCGTTGACCACGCAGCCGACGTTGCCGTCGAGCTTGATGAACGTCAGGCCCGCTTCCCGCGCCATGACCTCCGAAGGCGCCTCGGCCGATTCGTCGCGCAGCGCCTCGAGATCCGGCCGGCGCTCCACCACGTTGTCATCCAGCGAAATCTTGGCGTCGATCGCCAACACCTCTCCGTCGGGAGTGGTGATCAACGGATTGATTTCGGCCAACGACGCTCCGTTGGTCATGAAGGCCTGGTACAACTGCTCCATGATCCGCGCGGCGGCACGCACCTGCTTGATGTCGTCGTACAGGAAGAACGCGAGACCCATCGCCTGGTGTGACAGAAGGCCGTACCGGGGATCGATGGCCAGCTTCAAGATCTTCTCCGGCGTCTTCGCCGCCACTTCTTCGATGTCGATACCACCAGCGGGGCTGACCATCATGACCGGCCGCTGGCTCTCACGATCCATGATCATGCCCACGTACGACTCGCTGGCGATATCAACGATGGGAGCGACCAGCACTTTCTGCACCGGGAGATCCTTGATGGTCAACTTGAGGATCTGCTCCGCCGCCGCACGAGCCTCCTCGGGCGACTGCGCCAACTTGACCCCGCCCGCCTTGCCTCGGCCGCCGGCGTGCACCTGCGCCTTGACCACCACGCCACCGCCAAGCCGGCGGGCTATCTCCTCGACCTCCGCCGGGGTGCTGGCGACGTCACCGTCAGGTACCGGGATGCCCGCTTGGCGGAACAACGCCCGCGCCTGGTATTCGTGAATATTCACAAGCTCCTCTGGATTGTGGTTCCCGTTTCGCCGTTCAACGCCGCCACCCCCTCATCGAGGTGAGCGATAATGGCGCGTCCGTTTCCTGTACCGACAAACTCCAACGCCGCCTGCACCTTCGGCAACATGCCGCCCTCGTCCAACTCCCCGTCGGCAATCAGCTGCTCCGCCTGGGCCACACTGAGGCTGCGAATCGGCTCGGCGTCCGCTGTCCCCCAGTTACGATAGACCGCGTCGACGTTGGTCAGGATGACGAGCGCCTCGGCTTCGAGATCCCGCGCCAATAACGCGGCGACCAGGTCCTTGTCCACCACCGCGTCGCGGCCATCGAGACAGCCGTCCTGCGCTACTACCGGCGGGCCACCACCGCCGGCCGCGATGACGATCACCCCGTCATCTACCAGCCGGCGGACCAGGTCCGCCTCGACGATTCCGGTGGGTACCGGGCTCGCCGCCAACCGGCGGCAGCGACCGTCACCGTCCCGGCCAACGGCAGCACCCCGCGAGATCAAAACCTCCGCCTGCTCTTCCGTCAGCGTCAAACCGATCGGCTTGGTCGGCTGCTTCAGTCGCGGATCGGCGCCGTCGATCAGTGTCTGGGTCACCACCGTAACGACCGGGCGATCCAAACCGGCCTGGGCCAACCCGTTCTGCAACGATTGCTGCAGCATGTACCCAATCCACCCCGCCGTGGCCGCGACCAACACGCCGAGTGGTAGAGGCTCTACCAAGTCCCTGGCCAACTCGTTTCGTACCAGGGCATCACCCACCTGCGGTCCATTGCCGTGCACGATCGCCATGCGCCAGCCGTGGCGCGCCAACTCGACCAGAGGAACCACGCTGGACCGGGCGTGGCCAAACTGTTCATCGATGCTGGCGCGTTTGCCTGGTGGGGCCAGCGCGTTGCCACCCAGGGCCACCACTACCGATCGAGATTGCTTCACAGGGTCCCCGGTTGACTTGGAGCCGTGAAGCTACCGTGATGGTGAGAGCAGAAGCAAGCAGGAAGAGCAACCGAATCGCACGGACGATCTGGTTACCGTTCGGGTTCCCTGAGCAACTCCCGCAGGGCCCCGAAGGCCCGTCCAAAGGTTTCCCAGTCTCCCACCATGAGAGCAGAGTCGGCCACCCGCATCCATCGCTGGGCCTCGTCGAACGGTGTGCCTGGCCCGCTCCCCGGTGGCACCGGGACACCTGCCCCGGTCAGGTTGCGCCAGCTCTCGCTTGGAGTACGTCCCGCACCCAGTCGCTCGCCCGCCGCCAGACTGTACCATGCCACCCGGGCCCGGGCACCGTCACGGGCGGCATAGTGGGGCGCCTGGGCCACTATGCCGGCGCCCAGCTCGATCGAGTATTTCACGCGGCCGTGTTCGAGGTCGGTCCCCTCCTGCCGCACCGAGTCCCTGATCTGCTCGAACAATGGGAAGCGGCCCCAACGCTGCTGCAGCAATGGCGGAGTGCCCACGCTGGCCACGCTGTCCACCAGCGTCAATCGAAGAAAGGGCACGCCATCAGCCAGGTGGCCCGTTAGCAACCCGCTCAGCCGGCTAGAAGACCTCCGGTGATACACGGCCGTGAACCCGGGTTGCCCCGGTGCCAGCCAACCCACATCGATACCACCCGGACGGGGGCTTCCATCGCCCAGGTCGCGCAGGAGGAGGCCCACTCTCCACTCTGGGCGGCTGAGCACGCCAGCCTGGACCTGTGCCAACGAGAGTGGATAACGGTAGGCCGCCAACAGACCCGATGGG
>JBDHMR010000241.1:0-6734 GCA_039656035.1 Gemmatimonadota bacterium | reverse complement strand
AGTATTGGATACCAATGATCTACGTCTGCATACCGAGTCATAACGAGGCCGATACGGTCGGCATACTCCTGTGGAAGGTCCGCAAAGTCTTCGCCGACTTCCCGCGCGAGTATCACATCCTCCTCCTCGACGACGGTTCTACCGATCGCACGGCGGAAGTGGTGGAGCCGTACAAGAAAGTCCTCCCCCTGACCGTCATCCGGCGTGATGCCACCGAGGGGTACGCCGCGGCCGTGGAGGCCCTCCTTCAGGCCGCCATCGAACGAACCGATCGGCCAAAGCGGGACAGCGCGCTGCTGCTGCAAGCAGACTTCACCTACGACGCCGAGAAGATTCCGGATTTCGTCCGGCGGCTTGAGAGCGGTGCCGACCTGGTGATCGGCCAGGCAACCGTGCTCGGCGCCCCACGCTGGAACCGATGGCTCCGGGGTTTCGCCCACCGACTGTTCCGTAAGTCGGCCCAAGTCGAGGTGTGCTCCGACCTGGCCAGCGGCTTCCTGGCTTGCCGGCTCATCACCGTCCGGAACGCTTTCCGTAATGCGTCAGGCACGTTCTTCAACACCTCCGGCTGGGCCGCCAACGCCGAATTGCAGGCGCGATTGGCTCAAGCTGCTCGCAGCGTTGCCACTCTCGATGTCGAGGAACACCACGACATGCGCCAACGGCCCAGCCGGGTACGACCCGTGGCGCAGGCCCGGGCGCTGTGGCGCCAGCGGAAACGAATCGTGCTGCCGGAACCCAAGACCGAGCCTGAGCCTGAGCGGCGGCCCCGGTCCCGGCCCCGCACTCGTCGGAAGAGGAAGCCCCGGGCGGCATGACAGGTCTAGTCCTTACCGTACTGCTCCAGGGCGCGAGCGTCGCCTCGGCCCAGACAGCCACGCCACCGGCCGTCCATAGGGCTCCTGCGTTCGTGGTGGGCGAGCACCTGCGCTACGCAGTGAAGATCGGCATGCTCAGAGTCGGGACGGCCACCATGTCGGTAGTCGACATGGTGACGGTCCGCGGTGTGGAGAGTTACCACTTCGTGTTCACCCTCGACGGGGGCGTGCTTGGGTACAAGGTTCATGACCGGGTCGAGGCGTGGACCGGCCGAGACGATTTGATCACCCGCCGGTCCTACAAGAAGATCGAGGAAGGAAGTTTCCGAGCCGAGGAACTTCTGGAGATTTTTCCAGACTCGGGCCACTATGTCGTCAACGGGGGCGAACGAAAGCCCAGCCCGCCCGACCCGCTGGACGAAACATCGTTCTTCTACTACATGCGGTCGGTGCCGTTGCAGGTGGGCCAGACCTACGTCTACCATCGTTTCTACAGAGCGGAGAAAAACCCGCTGACCATTGCCGTGACCAAGCGTGAGCGGGTGAAAATGCCCGACGGGAGCAAGGTCGAGAGTCTTATGCTGGAACCGGTCATGGGAGAGCATGAACTGCTGGCCCGCAGGGTCCGGGCGCAGGTGTGGCTGACGGACGACCAGCGCCGGCTGCCGGCAAAGATCCGGCTCAAGACCCCGTACGGTACCCTCACGCTCCAACTCGAAGCCATCGAACACATAGATCCGGACGCTCCGACCGAATAACACCACGAGCAAGGACGTTCGGGTAATGAAAAACGCCCGGCCTTGGCCGGGCGTTCGCTTTGGGTTACCGTGTTGAGAGCCTATGCAGTGGGTTTACCTTTGATCATCTCCTGCACCCGGTCGGCCGCCGAGGGACTCACTAGCCGCAGTATCAGATAGAACACGAACCCGACGAAGGCGAGCCACATCAGGGTCCAGAACAACCCAACCGCTAGACCGAGCAGCTTGAACGCCACCTTGATGGCGAACACGCCCAGCACGGCGAATGTTGCGTAACCAACGAGACTTCTGATCATGCCAGTTTCCTCCCGATATCCTGGACATCAGGCTGTACGGCCTGACGTTTCAATAAGTTTCATTGACCAGATAAGTGGCTGAATTTCAAGAAGTTATCGTCGTCGGCGGTGGTGCAATCGGGGCCGCCTGTGCCCGGGAACTCGCCCGGGCGGGTCGCAGCGTGCTGGTCATCGACCGAGGCCGCGGCACCGGCGAGGCATGGACGGCCGCCGGGGGCATGCTGGCGCCGCAGATCGAGGCCCACACGGAAGATCCGCTATTCGACCTCGGCTTGGCCGGGCGCAATCGGTATACCGAGTTGGCGGCTGCGCTCTTGGAAACCACCGGCATCGACATCGGGCTGTGGCAGGAGGGCATTGCCCAAATCGCCCAGACGGAAGATTCGGTCGAATCGTTGAAATCGAAGGTGGCCTGGCAGCGTCAGCAGGGACACCTGTGCGACTGGCTGGCGGCGGACGAGGTAGCCAATAGGTGGCCCTGGATGGGACCAACCAACGGCGCTCTGTGGGCGCCCGAGGAAGGCGCCCTGAACCCGGTGCACTTGGTGGAGGCGTTGCTGGCCGACGCCCAGGCCGCCGGAGCACGCGTGGTCCACGATACGGCAACCCGGCTCGAGCGGCGTGGCGACAAGGTCATCGGCGTCGTAGGCAAGGAGATTTACCATTCCGACGTGGTGGTCATCGCCGCCGGGGCCTGGTCCGGGAAGCTGGATGGTCTTCCCCGCCCCATCTCGGTGGAGCCGGTCCGCGGGCAGATGGCGGCGGTTCCCTGGCCCGAGATGATGGAGCCCTTCATCATGTACAGCGACGATGGCTACATCATCGCCCGCGAGGGTGAGGCTCTCCTCGGATCCACCATGGAGAACGCTGGGTACGAAGCGGAGGTGACCTCGGCCGGACTGGCCAGCCTGTTCTCATCGGCCACCTCACTGTGCCCCGGACTTGGCAAGCAGACAGTCAGCAGAACCTGGGCTGGGCTGAGGCCGGTCTCGCCCGACGGACTCCCCATTGTCGGCCGCGAACCGTCGGTAGATGGACTGTGGATCGCCACCGGACACGGCGAAAGCTCGGAAGCTCTGGACGCCCTCGACCCAGCTCGTTTCTGGCGGTGGTAGGCAAGGCACCCATGCTTTCGAGATACGGATCAGCGTGGTGCCTGTCTGCGGTCGTCGTGACTGGCGCGGTTATCGGATGCGGACCCGACGATCCGCCGGTAGAACCTCGGCCCACCCTCGACGTTGCACGCGAACGAGCCTCCTACCTGGAGTGGCTCGAGAGTTCGCCCATTTCCCCACTCCGGGCCGTGGCACGGCACCCCCTTACCGACACGGTCCGGCTGGGCCCGCCCCACGCCGACATACCGCTGGAAGGAGTGGCCGAGCACCTGCTCATCCCGGGTCAAGGTGCCGCCACGCTAGAGAGCGAAACGGGCCGGCGGCTGGTTGCCCCATACGTCCCGGTGGAAGTGGAAGGCTATCGACTGAGCGTTCAGGGAGAGCGCCAACGCCCGATCGTGATGGTGTTCGGACCACCGAACGCCCAAGCGAAGGCGCCTGCGTTCTATCCCATCGATACCAGCCTGGTGTTCGAGGTCGAGCTCCACAGAAGCAAACGGCGGACGGTACGCATTCTGGCGCTCGATGGTATCGAGGTCGACGGAACCATCGTGGGGACCGTCACCGTTCCACTGGGCGAAGGTGGTACCAACCTCGAAGTCCGTAACGTCCCCGACCCAGGGACGGAGGAGTCGGCCCTGGAGATCTACTTCCGGGACGAGACCAACAGCAGCGGCAGCTACCCGTCAGGCCGGTTCGTGGCCTTGGAACCGGTGGCAGGCGACCGCTACCGGCTCGATTTCAACAGGGCGCGCAGTCCGTTTTGTGCGTACAGTACTGTTTATCCGTGTCCGGTGCCGTGGCGGGGGAACATGATTGCCGCGAGGGTGGAGGCGGGGGAGAAGTATGGGGAAATTGGAAAATAGAAATTGGAAATTGGAAACTACCCAACAGCCAATTTCCAATTTCAGGTAGTCCTGCCAACCACTTCTGAGTGAGCAACCAAATGGACTTTCGCATCAAGACTTTCTACGCAATCACCATCCTCCTGGCGGGCTGCGGCGATACTGAACCCACCAACCAGTGGCAGGCCGCGCTCGACGTGGCCGGCGGGCCTCTTCGTTTCGACCTGGTGTTCGACCTTGCCAGCGGCACGGGAGAGGTCTGCAGCGGATCGAGTTGCCAGGGCCTGTCTCGCGTTGCCCAGGAAGGCGACAGTGTCGTCCTGGAGATCGGCGATTACGCGGCGGCCATCGTGGCGTTGCCAATGGGAGACTCGCTGGTCGGCGAGTACCGCAACGTGGGCAGCCGGGGACCGCGAGTGATCCCGTTCGTAGCCCGGCGAGGCGCCTGGCCCGCCGAAACCAACGTGCCGGAGTCACTGGCGGGCGATTGGAACGCCACGTACTTCCGAGAGGACGGCGGCACCAGCCCGAGGGTGTTCTCCTTCGAAGCAACCGAGCGGGGTCTCGAAGGCACCATCGTTTCCAACACCGGCGATTATGGTCGATTCTGGGGCCGCGTCGACGCCGACAGTTTCTCGATGGCCCACTTCGACGGATCATTCATCTACATGCTGACCGGCACCCTGCGCGGTGATACGCTAGAGGGGTTGTTTCACGCCGGAGCACGGACCCAGTCGCGATGGAAAGCCGTCCGGGCTACCGAGGGAGACGAGCCGCATCTGCGGAACCGGATGGAGCTGACGCGGGTGACAGCGCCGGAACCGTTCCACTTCAGTTTCCCCGACCTCGACGGAAAGATCGTCACCAGTGAGTACGAGCGATTCCGCGGCAAGGTGGTGTTGATAGACATCTTCGGCTCCTGGTGTCCCACGTGTCACGACGCGGCCCCATCGATGGTGCAGTTCTATCGGGACTATCACGACCGTGGGCTGGAGATCGTCGGCCTGGCCTACGAGGTTACCGGCGACAGCGCGATCGACAATTCCCAGGTCCGCAAGTACCGGGACAAATTCGACATCGAATTCCCCTTGCTGCTGGGAGGGATCAACATCACTTCGGCTACCGCCGCCACTCTGCCCCAACTCGAGGGCTTCACCGCCTACCCGACCACCATCTTCATTGGCCGGGACGGGTTGGTTCGGAAGATCCACGCCGGATTCATGGGCCCGGCCACCGGCGCCCAGCACGACCATCTCATTCAGGAATTCGCCGCCATCATCGAGGAACTCCTGGCGGAGCCAGCCTAGACGGCGCCCTCCTTCCGCGCCCTTTGGTCCCATACTATCTTGCTGGGCTGGCGGCAGTTAGCCGTCAGGTGCACTGGTAAGGAGTCATCCGCTGTGGCAGCACCCATGGTTCAAATCACTCACACACGAGATCGCCCCGACACCGGTACGATCCCACCAATACCGGGACAGAACGCCGCGGGCCGCAAGCCTTCCTGGCTCAAGGTGCGGTCTCCGGGCGGACCCAACTACGCCCGGATCCGCAAGCTCATGCGCGAGCTGAATCTCAATACCGTTTGTGAAGAAGCGCGCTGCCCCAACATCGGTGAATGCTGGGAGCACAACGCGGCCACATTCATGATCCTCGGCGACGTGTGCACCCGCAATTGCACTTACTGCGCGGTGGCCCACGGCACGCCCGATCCGTACGACCCGGTCGAAGCGGAAAGGCTCGCCCAGGCCGTGGCCGAAATGGGCCTGGCACATGTGGTAATCACCTCGGTCGACCGTGATGATCTCCCCAACAAGGGCGCCGAGGCATTCCGTGACTGCATTCTGGAAATCAGGCAGCGGGTGCCGGACACATCGGTCGAGGTTTTGATTCCTGACTTCCAGGGATCCGAGGCAGCGCTCGAGATCGTCATGGACGCCAAACCCACCATTCTAAACCACAACCTCGAGACGGCCGAGCGGCTGTATCGTCTGGCACGCCCGGGCGGACGCTATCGCCGGGCATTGACGGTGTTGGCCAACGCCAGGCGCTTGGGTGGGCCTGAGGCGCTCACCAAGTCGGGCATCATTCTCGGGATGGGAGAGGAGTGGGACGAGGTGGTGCGTTGCATGGAGGACCTGCGACGCAGTGACGTCAACATTCTCACGCTGGGCCAATACCTCCGGCCTTCCGCCAGCCACCTCCCCATCGCTCGCTACTACACGCCTGACGAGTTTAGTGAGTTGGGCCAGATCGGACGCGACCTTGGCTTCGACCACGTCGAGGCCAGCCCGCTGACGCGCTCGTCCTACCACGCCTGGGAGCAGGTCGACAAGGCGCAGGCAGTGAGGGTCGAGGCATGAGCGGATCGGCCGCCAAGAAGAAGAAGCCCTCCAAGAGTGCGGCCAAGGCGTCTGCCGAGGTAACGGCTGAGCAATGCAGGGACTGGTACCACCAGTTGTGTCTGTTGCGCCGGTTCGAGGAGAAGGCCGCGGAGGCGTACAGCCTGGGGAAGATTGGCGGGTTCTGTCACCTCTATATCGGACAGGAAGCTGTGGGCGTCGGGGTCATGGCGGCGCTGCGGGACGACGACTACATCGTGTCGTCCTACCGGGAACACGGCCTGGCGTTGGCCCGGGGCGTACCGGCGAAATCGATAATGGCCGAGTTGTACGGCAAGGCGGACGGGTGTTCGGGCGGCAAGGGCGGTTCCATGCACTTGTTTGACGCCGACCGCAACTTCCTTGGCGGGCACGGCATCGTGGGTGGCCAGATCCCCTTGGGCACCGGAATGGCCTTTGCGGCCAAGTACCGGGGCACCGACCAGGTTTCGGTTTCGTTCTTCGGAGAAGCCGCGGCCAACATCGGGTCGTTCCACGAATCGCTCAACATGGCGTCTCTTTGG
>JBDHMR010000240.1:0-3805 GCA_039656035.1 Gemmatimonadota bacterium | reverse complement strand
GCCAAATTTGCCGAAACGGAAGAGGGCCATGATAATGGAAGACTACTACAAATAGAAATTGGAAACTAGAAATTGGAAACTACGTCCAACCCCAATTTCCAATTTCCAATTTCGGGTTTCCAGTTTCCAATCTCCGCCCCACCTACGACAACAGCTGCCTTCGGAGCATCTTCGTCCGCCGCCGGACCGAACCGTCGAACATCCGGTCTCCCACCCTGACGACGGTGCCGCCGAGGATGGCCGGCTCGGTGTGGTAGGTGGTGATTACTTCCTTGCGCATCACCTTCTCGAGCCCGGCCTGAATCGAGCGCTGCAGGTCTTCGTTTGGCTCCCGGGCCAGCGTCACGTCGGCGCGTACCCGGTTGAATTTGACGTCGACCAACCCGAGATAGGCGTCGGCGATCTGGCGGAACAGCCCTTGGCGTCCGCGCTTTACCACCGCCTGAAGAAACAGGACCAGGTCTCGCGGCGCGTCGGGCATGCCGCCGGCGAGCATCTGGGCCTTTTGGCGCTTGGTCACCCGAGGGGACATCAACACGGACTGGACCTTGGGCGCCTGCTCGATGGCCGACGCCAAGGTATCCATGAGGTCGGCGTACCGTTCATGCTCACCCGACTTGTCTGCCAGGGCGAACAGCACTTCCGCGTAGTTCAGAGCAACCGTTTCCTGTCTCAATTGGTCTCCTCGAGGGAGCTGATGTATGACAGGACCAACTTTCGATCACCATCGCTGTCGAGCCGCTGCTCGATCAGCTTCGACGCCGCGGCCAACGACAGGTCGACCGCTTCCTCCCGCAGTGCCCGAATGGCCTTCTCCCGCTCCGCGGCGATGTCCCGCTTGGCGCGATCGAGAAGGGCATCCTGCTCCTGCTTGGTTTTCACCAGCGCGGCGGAACGCTCACGGTCGGCCGCCTGCTTGGCGTCCGCGAGGAGTTGCTGTCCCTGGGTCCGGGCCTCGCCCAGCAGCTTCTGCTGCTCGGCGAGGTGGGCTGCGGCTTCCGCGTTGAGGGTTTTGGCTTCCTCTAGCTGCTTCGCGATAGCCTGTTCACGTTCTTCGGTGGCCTTTACGATGGCGGGCCACGCGAAGCGCTTGAGCAGCAAGTACAGCGCGATGAAGACCAACCACGTCCAGAAGAACAGGCCGAAATTTACTTCGAACGGAGAAGCCGGCCCGTCTCCTTCCGCGGCGATCAACATGGCTGGAAGTAGCAACATGGTGCGTCCCGGCCTAGAGGAACTTGAACAGCAGGGCGAACACCAGCGCGATGATGGTAGCACCTTCGAGCAGTACCGCGATCAGCAGCGCCGCGCCGCGAATCTCGTTGGCGGCTTCCGGCTGCCGGGCGATCGCCTCGGCCGCCGACCCACCGATCCGGCCCAGGCCGATGCCGGCACCGATGATGGCCAGGCCAATACCCAGGCCGGCACCCAACAGGGAGTTGATGTTCTTGGCGACCACTGGATCGGTGATCGCGTCCTGCACGATGAGCAACATGTTGACCATTCGTCAATCCTTGGATGTGTGAGAGATTCTCAATGCTGCATCCCCGACAAACGCTCACCGTCTCTCGCGGTGAGGCGTTGTTGGTATCCGCCAACGGCCCTCAGGCCAGCGGACTTCCCCGGCCACTCAGCCGGGTACGAAACGAAGACGGCATTTAGGATGCCTCAACCGTCTCTGAGTGCGCATTGCGTCGGTCGCATGGCGCAGGAACTTCAACTTCAAAAAGCTGACAGCCGACAGCCGACAGCCAACAGCCAACAGCCAACAGCTGCTAGTGCTCGTGCTGCATCAGCCCGATAAACACGGCCGTAAGCAGAGCAAATACGTAGGCCTGCAGAAAGGCCACGAACAATTCCAGCATCATGATGGCAGTGACCAGCGCGGCGGTCGTGAGGGCGATGCCCCAGTTGGCGCCGTACGGTAAGTTGCCAAACAGGAAGATGATGCCGAACAAGGACAAGATCACGAAGTGGCCGGCGGTCATGTTGCCGAACAACCGGACGGCCAAGGCAAATGGCTTGACCAGCTTGCCGATCACTTCGATAGGCGCCATGGCGATCGACATGACCGTTGCCCCGACGCCGGACATGCCGGGTACGTTGGGGAAGATGGTCCTCATGTACCCCTTGGGGCCCAACTTGACCATCCCCGAGATTTCCACGGTGAAGAACACCAAAATCGCCAGCGCGCCCGTCACCGCCAAATTGCCCGATGGGGTGACGTTGAACGGCGGGGGCATGAGCCCCATCACGTTGCTGAACAGAATGAAGAAGAACAGCGCCATTATGAGCGGAGCGAACTTGGCGCCGTCGTGCCCGATATTGGCAATGGCGATGTCGTCGCGGACCCAGAGGACGAAGCCCTCCATGGCGGCGGCGAAGCCCTTGGGCGCTTTCTCGCCGGCGCGCTGACGCTTCAGCATCCGGCCGGTCAGCCACATGACGAAGAAGACCAGCGCGGCCACCAGCACCAGGAAGACCACGTGTTTAGTGGGCGACAAGTTGACAGTTAGGCCGAAGATGTGGACGTCGGCAAAACGCGGCAGGTGGATCGTTTGTAGCGGAAGGGACTCGAAGGGATGCAGCTCGAGGGCCCAGGCGTCGGCGGTGTGGTGCAGGATCACCGCACCCAGGTCCAGCACGTGCGCGGCAGAGTCGGCCGCTTCCTGGACGGCGTGGACCGTATCCTGGATCACTGGGTCGTGCTGCTGCATCATCGAATGAATAGCCGTATCTCAGAAAAAAGCAGTGGGATGACTACTCCCAGAAATCCCAGGGCCGTTGGCAGCGGCGGGAACAGCTCCGGCTGGACGGCTATAGCCACGAACACGAACACCACCCCGACCATTCGTAGCACCATGCCGACGACCCAGCGGCGCACGAATGCAGCGAAATCATCTTCGCGGGCCTGCGCCATGGAAATCGCGGCCGCCAACTGAATGGCCGTGGCAAGCAGACCGAATGTGAGTCCGGGTACCAACGCCTGTCCGCCCCAGATGAGCCACAGGATGCCCGTGACGATCACCGTCAGTCCCACGCCCCACCCGATCACCTTCAACCGCCGGAGTCCTTCTTTCGGCCCTGCCCTTTTCGCTCGGCCTCAAGCCGGCGGTACACCGACAGGAAACTGAGCGTCGCGCCGACCAGCGTCCCGACGATGGTGAACAACGGCACCACGCCCAGACGGCGGTCGATCCACAACCCGGCCAGCATGAATACGATGACGCCACCGGCGAAGGTGAGGCCGTAGGATACGTACTTGTACCCCTCCCCATATTGCTTGCCGGGGCCTGATTTAGGCTCCATACCGGGCGAAAATCTACCCGCTTGTGAAATAATGCGCAAGCGATACGGGCCTGTCGGGAGGCGGGGTCGCGGCCCGAGGCACGAGGCCGTAGGTTGCGGACGGAAACTCCCCCGGGGAGCCGCTCGTCGGGTTACCTCCGGCGTCCGCGATGGCCCTAAAGGCGCTTATATTCAACAGTTACCCTACACGGCGAGTCGATGACCGTTTCCCAAGCAGCAACAGACGACGTCCAGCAACTCGAGCACCTGGCCCAGGCGGTCGAACGCCTCCGGCACCAGGTGTCCCAGCGCATCGTGGGCCAGGACGAGCCCATCGAGGGCATCCTGACCGCCATTCTGGCCGGGGGGCACGCCCTCCTGATCGGCGTGCCCGGCCTGGCCAAGACCCTGATGGTTTCCACCGTGGCCGAGGCGCTGGCGCTGACGTTCAACCGGATCCAGTTCACCCCCGACCTGATGCCCAGCGACATCACCGGCACCGAGATCATCGAGGAGG
>JBDHMR010000239.1:0-5958 GCA_039656035.1 Gemmatimonadota bacterium | reverse complement strand
CGACAACCCCTCCACTCGTAGCCAGCGCGATCGCCCCGAACAGACTGTCGCTCGCGGCACCCACGGCCAGGGGTAGCAAGCTGGCCAGTGTAGTGAAGGTGACGAGCAGGATCACGCCCGATCGGTCACGACAGGCGGCCAGGAGCTGTGCCGCCGGGAGGCCGCGCCGGCCTTGTGGCATTTTTCGACGGCGCTCGAGAGCGGCATCCACCAGGAGAATCGACTGGTTGACTGCCAGCCCGATGACGAGAATGACCCCCACGGCCGCCTCCCTGGTGAATGCCGCATCGGCAATCCAGAAAGCCGCGGCCACACCGGCCAACGCAAGCGGGAGGCTGGCGAATACCATGGCCGCCGCCCAGACGGAATCGAACACCATTGCCACCACCAGGAGCACCAGGATGATGCCGAGACCGAACACCATCCACAAACCGCGCTCACTGCCGTCGGAAGCGAAGGTGTACTCCACGTTCTCGACGCTGTACCCGGCGGGGACGGTAACGGATGCCATGAACGCGTCGTGCATCCGTTGGGCCAGCTTGGTCGGCCCCCGGAACCCGTAGCTCAGTATCCGAACGTATTGCTGGTCCTCCCGTCTGATGTTGGCCAGCGTTTCCCGTTCACCGACCCGAGCCAGGTCGCCGATCTGGACAGGGGCGTTTCGCGCATTGGGCACCAGGGCCGAGCGCAGCTCCTCCAGGGTGCGTTCCGTCGCCCCCGCCGTCTTGAGGGTGACGGGAAACTCCTCGCCATCAATTTCGATGAGTTGCTGGCCGGCAGCGCCGCGCACCTCCCTGGCCACTGCTGCCGCCAAGTCTGTGGCCGTCAGGTCGTAGCGCGCCAACGCAGCGCGATCCGGCTCCAGCGTGACTTCGTAGGCCCGCTCCCTGCTGAAAAATCCGGCCGCGTTGATATCGACGTCTTGCACGCGGGACACCCGCTCCAACCGGTCCTTGAGATCGAGCGCCAGCCGCTCGACACCGGAGAATGAGTAGCCCAGAATCCTTATCCGAAACGACACGCTGCCACCACCACCGAAACCGGTGGAAAATCCCGGGCCATCACCTTGGACGCTGACACTGACCCCGCCGACAAAAACGGCGCGCTGTGTTAGCGTTTCCTGTAGTTGTTGCGGCCAGCCGGTGAAGGAGTCCTCACGCCTGAACCACACTTGCATCTGCGCGCCGCCGAACAAATTCCCGCCTCGGGTCACCACACGCTCGACCCCGGGCGCGCCCACTGCCAACGCTTCGAATTCCTGAATACTCTGGTTGGCGCTGGACGCGTCACTCCCGCGTGGGAACCCCAGGAACACCGACAACGATGTTCGCCGTTGCCCGTAGCTGCCCCAATCGACCCGGGGCACCTTGACCACGAACCCCCATCCCAACACAGCCAACGTCCCCAGTGCCAACACGATGGTGACCCAGCGCCAACGCAAGACTCTGATCATCACCTTGCGATACAGGCGGTCGAGCCGAGACCACCTGGCCCAGGCTTCACCATGCCCGGCGCCAACCGCCGGAATCATCACCACCGCTGATATCACGGAACACCCAAGTGCCAGGGTGAAGGCGGCGGCAAACGGCATGAACGCCGCCCGCGCGTTGCCTTGCAGATACAGGAACGGCATCAACACCACCGCCGTGGTGAGTGTCGCGCCGACCAACGCCGGGAGGATTCGACGGCCCGCCTCGGCACGGCCATCGACCGTGTCGGGTGCCCGCCGTAGACGCTCGACCACGATCAATCCGTTCTGCACCAGGATGCCGATGCCCATCCCCAGGCCGGCCAGGGTCAGGAGATTGGCGGGTATGTCCATGAGGTAGAGTCCCAGAGCGGTACCCGCGATGGCGACCGCGGCGCTGCCCAGGACCAGGACGATCGACTTGGCGTTGCGCAAAGCCACCGCCAGGACCAACGCCACGAGAATGAACGCCAGCGCCCCGCGACGGGACAGGTCGGTCAGTTGCTTGGCCAACTGCTCGCTGCCGTCGTCGACCACGTCCAGCCGTACGCCATCAGGCAGGCTCGCCTCGATACCGATCAGGGTTTCCTGGACACGCCGGGAGGTCTTGATGGCATCGGCACCGGGGAGCCGCGAGATACTCATGGAAACCGCCGGCCGCCCGTCGATCCTGAAGAAGAACCCGCGGGTATCCTCCTCCTGCCGCACGGTGGCTATCTCGCCAAGGTGGTAGGTCAGTCCACCGGCGCCGCGAATCGGTAGTTGCGCCAGGTCCGCCAACGAACCCGGTTGATCGCGCAGCACTACCCGTCGTTCGGTCGATCCCGCCAGTTGGTGACCCAGGGCTTCGACCATCCGTGCCTCACGGATCGCCACCACCAAGTCACTCGGCGAGATGCCGAGCTGCCGCAAACGCTGCGGGTTGTACGACACCGACACCCCCAGCTCGGCGCCGCCCTGCGCCACCACCCCGGCAACGCCGGGAACCGAACCGAGACGTGGCACGATCTGCTCGTTGGCGATCCGCTCGAGCGACCCGGGCGTATAGGGCCCCGAGATGGTATAGAACAGGAGCGGCTCCTCGTCCAACTCCTGAGGCACATAGTTCTCCACGCTGGGCGGAGTACTCCCGGGAGGAAATTCATCGCGTAACAGTTCCAGCCGTTCCAGGATGGCGAGCCGCGCCATGCGAACATCAGCGTCGCTCTCCAGTTCCACCGTCAGCTGCGATCGTCCCTCACTTGACCGGCTGTTGATCCGCTTGACGCCCCTGACCCCCTGGATGGCCGCTTCGACCGGGGCGGTGATATACATCTCCACCAATTCTGCCGATGCCCCCTGCCAGCCACCCGATACCTGGAGCTGAGGCAGCTCGACTTCCGTTCGCGTGGCCAGAGGCAGACGGGTAAACGAAACGGCCCCGGCAAGAAGAATGGCCGCGGCGAAGGCCCAGACGGCAGCGGGGCGTTGGGTGGCCCAACGGATCACCGACCACCTCCGGTGGTCGGTAATCCGATGGGGGCGGGGGCGGCGGGGATGACAGCGAGGGCAGCGGGGGCGGCGGGAGCAGCGGGGGCAGGGGGGTGGGGCGTCAGGACTGTCTGAACGGCTGACCGACTGGCCGCGCGTTGTGCATTGCGCACCCTACTCATCCCTCGCCTCCTCAACCACTGCCCACGCTGCTCCCGCCGCCCTCGCTGCCCTCGCCACTTTCGTTCTCTCGACCACGAAGTACGCCGTGGGCATGAGAAAGAAAGTCACGACCAACGCACTAACTGCCCCACCGATTACGCTGGCGGCGAGTGGTCGGTACAGTTGGCCGCCACTTCCCAAACCAATGACCAACGGCAACACGCCCGCGATGGTGGTGAGGGACGTCATGACCACGGGCCGCAGTCGCTGGCGGCCGCCGAGGAGGATTGCTTTGGCCAGCGGCTGGCCCTCGGCCCGGAAGCGCTTAATGGCCGCCAGTTTGACCACGGCGTCGTTGTCGGCGATGCCGATGATGACGATCAGACCCATCAGTGATACGGCGTTGATGCTCTGTCCGGTCAGCCACAGCAGCAGGATCCCGCCGCCGGCGGCCAAGGGTACGGTCAGCATCACCACCAATGGAGTGGTGAACGACGCGAACTCGCCCGCCAGAACCAGAAACACCAGTGCCACCGACAGGAATGCGACAACGCACCACTGCCTCGACCACCGACACGGGACGCTGATTGGCGCGAACCACCTCGATGGGTGCTCGAACGTCTCGCACCGTTACAAAGCGCCCAACCGGGATGCCGTTGATTTGGGTGGTGAGAGCCGAGGCCAGATCCTCGTTGGCGGATCCTGCCAGCCGGACCGTTATCGGGGTACGACGGTCGGTTTCCCGCAACTCGCTCGCTTCGACGCCGCCAAGCCCGCCGGCGAGCGCCTCGGCCACGGCCTCAAGCGAAATACCATGTTGGGCAATCTCGTCACGTTGAAATTCCACTTCGATTACCGGCTGGCTCCCGGCGTACGCTAGGCGCGCGTCGACCAGCGTCGGCAACTGGGCCAACCGGTCGCGCACTATCTCAGCCCACGATTCGGCCTGTTCCAACCGCCCCGCCGAAATTTCCACCCGGATGACGCGTCCTTCCCGGCCGATCAAACTGCCGAACTCGGATTGCCCGGCCAGGTCGAGCGCCAGCGCGCCCTGCGCCAAGTCCGGCACACCCAGCCGAAGCCGATCTGCGAACTCCCCGGCCGCCATCCCCGCCGGCACCGGGGCGATAATTTGAGCCGTGTGTGCTCCACCGGGTTCTGCCCCACCGAGTAACTCTTCGTCGGTCGCCTCGCCAACACGGCTGTACACGCCTGACGATCCCAGATCCCGGGCCAGCGTCTCCAATCGCTCCGTCTGCCTCGTCGTCTCCTCGATGGTGGTCCCCTCGGGTAGCGTGAGCTGCGCCACGACCATGCCTTCATCCACCTGCGGTAGAATCTCCCGCGGTAGTTGAACGGCCACAGCAACCGAAAGAACCAAACCGGCCAGACCCCCGACACCGACAGCCACTGGGTGATGCAGGCACCATTCGACCGACTTCTCGTACCAATCCCCGAATCGACGGCCAAAGGCGTCGAGCCCCAATCGCATGCGAGAACTCGAGCGGTCCTGCCCCCGCTGCTCTCGCTGCCCCCGCCGCCCCCGCTGTCTTCGCCCCGCCAACACCACCGGCAGCAACGTAAGCGCCAACACCAACGACGCCCCCAGAGAAACCACCACACTCAACGACAAATCCCTGAACAACGCTGCCGCGAGCCCGCGAACGAAGACGATGGGCCCGAACACCAGCATGGTAGTGAGCGTACCGGCGATCAGCGGTCCGGTGACTTGTTCTGTGGCCGTGCGGGTGGCATCCGCAGCATTGAGCCCGGCCGCACGCTGGCGGCCCGACGCTTCGGTCACCACGATAGCGTTGTCGACCAGGAGACCGACGCCGAGGGCCAGGCCGCCCAGCGACAGGATGTTGATGGTGACGTCCAGCGCCTGGAGCAGCACCAGGGCAACGAGTACCGATAGCGGAACGATCAGGCCGATCGCCAACGAACTTCTGAGATTGCCCAGGAAGAGGAGAATCACCAGAAGCGCCAGCGCGCCCCCGACGAAGATCTCGCGGGCCAGATTGGCCAGCGCGTCGGTCACGAATTCCGCCTGGGCGGCTACCACCGACATCCGGATATCGGGGAATTCATCGGCGAGCAATTCGATCGACCGGTATATGTCGCGAGTGACCGCCACCGTGTTGGCCCCGGCTCCCTTGTAGACAACCAGTCCAACGGCGGGCGCGCCGTCGAGCCGGGTGAGCGTTTCCGGATCGGCGGATGCCAAGCGTACGGTGGCGATGTCGCGCAGCAACGTGCGACTGCCCGGAGGACCAACGGGTGTTTCCGCGATCTCGTCTACCGTTCGAAGTTCTGTCAGCGAACGGACCGAAAAGCGGAACTGTCCCCGGCGAATGGTGCCACCCTGGGCGGTGGCGTTGGCGGAGCGGATGGCCGAAGCAACGTCCGCCGGCGACAGCCCAAGAGCCCGCATGCGGTTGGGGTCGACGTCGACGCGGATCTCGTCCAGCGGCGCACCGACCACCGCCACGCTGGCCACGCCCTCGAGTTGTTCCAACCGCCGGGCGTGGATCTCCTCGGCCACGCGAGCAATCGAGCGAAGACTACCGGAGCCCGTCAGCCCCAACACCGCGATGGGACGTTCGCCGGGATCGCTGGTGAGCAGTGTCGGCCTGGTGGCCCGTTCGGGCAACAGTGACCGGACGTTGTCGAGCCGCTCACGCACGTTGAGCACCGTCGACGCCATGTCGGTGCCCCAGGCAAACCTGGCCAGCGTGGTGACCCGCTCGTTGCGACTAATTGACCGAAGCTCGACTAACCCCGGTGTAGCAGCCAACGCCTCCTCGATGGGCTCGGCGACGAAGCGCGACGCCTCCGTCGCGGCCGACCCCGGGTAG
>JBDHMR010000238.1:0-7282 GCA_039656035.1 Gemmatimonadota bacterium | reverse complement strand
TCGATCGTGAGTTACCCGAACGTGGCGTACGCCCACCAGGGATGGCTCACCGAGGACATGCGCTACTTCTATTCCGATGACGAAGGCGACGAACCCAACGGCAGCGTAAGCAACACCCGCACGCTGGTGTGGGACGTGTCGGACCTCGACGATCCCATTCTGGTGAACGAATACTTCGCCACTACTACAGAGACCGATCACAACCTCTACGTCCGCGGCGATTTCATGTATCAGTCGAACTACGGCGCCGGGTTCAGGATCCTCGATATTTCCGATCCCGAGAATCCGGTCGAGGTCGGGTATTTCGACACCGCACCGGAGGGGATCGGGTGCTGCGGCACCTGGAGCAACTACCCGTATTTCGAAAGCGGAATCATTCCGGTTACCGGAGGAAACGCCGGCGTGTTCTTCTTGCAGAAGCACGAAGCGCCGGTGCCGTAAGCGGGGGCGGCGCGGCTGCGAGGGCGGCGGGGGCAGTTGTGGAGGGGGCGGAAGGCGGTAAGGCGGACATGCTGTGAGAGCGGGAGGATCACTTGACAGTCCGCCGCGTCAGGTGGAGCCAACGCATCCGCTCAGGCCGCTGCTCGCACACTGCTTTCCACAGGTGGTGATACGGTCGTTGGAGGGTCAGTTCCCACAGAAGGCGCTGGCCCCTGGACGGAACGACCGGGAGGTCGTGAAAAGTGCGGATCTTCTGCCAAACCTCGCGCACCCGGTGGGTGGAGTGGAACCGTTCGCGAATCCGGTCCGCCATACTCCGGTCCATGAAATCATGAACCTCGACTAGGATATCTGCCTTCAACAGACCGGGTACGCGCTCAGGATCCAGCAGCAGGCCCTCCGCCCCTTCGACGTCCATGAGTACGAACGCCGTTTCCTTGATCGCGGCACCGAGTTCGTCCAGGGTACAGGCACCCCTGATGTCGACCTGAGGCCGAACACCGTTCAGCTCCGCGAGCTGGGCGACGAGTTCCCTCGCCTTCGGATCAATGTCGAACGCCACGACGGGCGTGCCTGGGAGTTTGACAGCCAAGCCGACCGCGAAGTACCCCTCGGCCGCTCCGGCATCGATGATGGTGTCGTAGCAACCCGGTGTGATGGCGTCGATGATCGGGTCAAGTTCCTGTTCGTAAATGCCCAAGAGCCTCTGATGGTAGGCGCCCCAACTCCCTTCCTCCACGTACCGCATCCCGGCGAAACAGCCGCTCACAACTGTGCGATCAGCTACCATGTCTTTCAGAAACCCTCCGACTGTCAGCCACATGGTATCGGTCTCCGCACCCTTAGCAATAGCATAGACTAATTATCCACATAGTCGATCTTGATATCATGTTTCAACCGGTCGGCGATTGCCTCAAGGTCTGGTCGATCTTCGGGGGTATCCTTCTCGATGGTCCCGTCCGCGTACGTCGTGGTCGTTTGGGTCACGCCGGCAAACCCCTTCTTGGCACGCGAGTGCGTCACCAACAGGCCGTCATCCGACACCGCGAATCGCGACCATACTACTCGGCCGTTGCCGATCACCTTGAACATCGCCCCCAGCGCTCCCCCCAGGGGACGCCCACCGATGCCCTCCACCTGATCTTGCACCACCATGTCAGGGAACACCAACAGGCGATAGCGTTCGATCCGTTTGTTGTTGGCCTCCATATGGGGGCTCGACGCCGAGTCCACGTAGGTATACTCGGACGGCGCGTCGGGGCCGTCGGGCCAGCCGATCAGGACGCTCACTACCTGGGTGGGCGCAGAGCCCTTCTTGACGGTGATCCTGTTCTTGCTTTCCCGGTACTCGATGTATTGATCCTGCGCGTACTGCCGCTGGAGTGCGATGAAGTCCGGTATCAGACTGTCGGGCAGCCCCGTAACCTCACTATAGGCCTGATACCAATCGTCATGGTGTATCAGTAGCGGAGGTCCCTCGGGCGCCCTGTTGCGAAAGTCGTCGACCAGCGTCCGGATGACGCTGGTGGTGAACCGGGGCGAATTGGCGGAGATGCCCAGGTGGTAGCCCATGTCGGCTTCGAGCTGCATGGCGGCGACGACCTGAGTCAGGGCTACTCGCTGCGTGACGCTGGGGAACTCTTGCGCCGGCAGCGAGCCTGCCGCGGCCCCGAGTGCCACGCCGCTGAATACCAGACGGAGTAGTCGATTAGTAGTGGCTGGCTTCCTCATCATTGAACATCTCCTTCGATGGTCCACCGCCAGGCAGCCAACCACTGCTGTCGTTGTACCCGCAGCATGTATCGGCGGGTGAACACTTTACGGGCCCTGCTGCGGCACGCTTTGGCGATGCGCCTTGCCATGGTGGCGTCATCTCGAATGGCCGAATACCGGTCCACCAGATCGAGTCCGTCGGATTGCACGGGAACGTAGTGGGTCCACGGTTCGAAGGATTGGTCAAACCAGTTGCGCGCCCGGGACTCCACCCAGAGGACGGTGCTCCCCGAGAGGAGCTTCCACACGTGGGCCATCCAGGCGCCGTGGTTGCCGTCGATCATTAGCTGATACCGGTAGTTCATCATGGCGCGCATGGACATTTCGTGCGCCATGATTCCCCGTTCCCCGAAGATGGTCTCGATGGATGCTTGTTTCCCGGGTGCCGCTTGGACCACCTTGGAGAACCCGACATCGACTGGTAGCCCTGATGCCCGCAGGGCCAACAGCGCCCGTGTCCTCGGCAATGCCAGCGCCAGGTGCTCGTCCAGGCCTTCCGCTGGGTTGCCCGTGGTGGTACCGCGAAACACGATTTCATCGGTACGGTTGTTCCAGCGTCGCGCCCGCCACGCCCGGCGGCTGTAGTGAGACCAGTGGCCGGGATCGCCATATGGCTGAACCAGGCAGGTAGCCTCCGCGGTCTCATCGGCGTGTCCGCATCCGCTGACGAGTAGTAGCGGGATCCGGTAGTCAGTCCATGCCTTCCGGGCCAAGGATCGCCATTGTGTCAGCCTGGTCTGGTCGAGCGTAATCCCGATATCGTGCCAGTCCAGGATCGTCATCGCTTCCGTGGCACCGACGTCGGCCAGGAAGGGACGGAGGATCGGGGCGACGGTTCGCTCGAGCCATGTCTGGAGATCGAATCCGGCTGGTTGCTCTTCCTCCAGGATCGGTCGTGGTCCGCCTTTCAAGGGCCAAAGATAGGCCGCCGTGAAGGATGTGGCGTCCACCAACTCCGCCACTTCGGGCCACAACGCCCGGGCTTGCGTCAAGAGCAACGCAACACTCCTGGGTGCAGCTTCGCGGGTGATATGGTGATGGATTCCGGCCTTTCGCTATCGTACGCCATAATGATTGTGCTGTCCGGGTCAACCAACCTGATTCTGTCGGAGGATGTCATGAGCGTTGGTGTGCCCCGTCGACGGGGGAGCTATATTGCGGCACGTATCACCGGGCACTACTTGCCCCCTGCCCGACCCAATCTAGACGAAGCCAAACAGCGATGAAACTCATCGGTCATTCCCCCGGCACATGGGCCAAGCGCCGCCGCCGCCGGCGTAGGTTAGCCGAGGTGGAGGCTTTGATGGGAAGGATGCCTCTAGCGGCCCTCGATCCGGTTTTCGAGGTGGGTTCGTTGGGCCCCGACCGAGACCTGTCGGAAGTCGTGTTCCTCGGCGGTGGCGATAACGTGGTTCCAGGCAGCACGACAGATTTTGAGGCTTGGATTCTAACCGTGCTTGCCAAAGGCGCCATGCGCATGTTCGAGTTCGGGACCTGCACCGGTCGGACGACCTATCTGTGGGCCCGTAACAGTCCTTCGGGTGCCACGATTACCACGATCACGTTAGCGGTCGATCAGACCGGTCTGTACGCGGACGAGCCAACCGACAACGCCAGTGATGCAGAGATGGCTCTCGAGGAATCCGCGTTCACCGAGTTTCTATACAGTGGGACCGACGTAGCCCACAAGGTCGAGCAACTGTTCGGAGATAGCAAGGCGTTTGATGAGACACCCTACATCGGGACGATGGATTTCATTTTCGTTGATGGTTCTCACGCGTACTCGTATGTCATGAGCGACACGCGCAAGGCGCTGCGCATGATCAAGCCTGGTGGACTGATCCTGTGGCACGACTACGAGGGGCCCGCCACGGGAAGGGGTACCGATGTGGCTCTGGCAGAATTGGCTCAGGAGCTTCCGTTGCAGGTGATCGAGGGGACACGAATGGTCGCCTATCGAGCCCAGGGGAACCACGCAGGCCGATAGCAATCAAGGCTGCCTCATCAGTCCGCCATGGTACTCCGGTTAGCAAACGCCACGATGGCGTCCGCCAGCTGGCGGTCGTCGGCCACCACCACGTCGCCTGGTCCTGCCTGATCCTTCAACCCCCCCACATCGGCGGCGATGACTGGGCGGGAATACAGTGCAGCCCGGGCCATCACCGCTGAAGACCAGATCAACCGGTAGGGCAGAATGATGCAGTCGGCCGCCGCGATCCACTGATCGAACGTTTCGTCGTCCAGGTAGTCTTCGATTACGGTGACGTTCACCAGGGGAGCCGCCGCGGCTTTCAATTCCTCGCCGTACGGTATGTGCTCCGGCTCGCGAGGGGAGCCTACGATGTAGTAATGCGCCTCCGGTGAAAGATCGGCGGCGTCCCTGAACACCTTTATGGCGCGGTCGAACCCCTTTTCTTGGTGGAAGAAACCGCACGACACAAAGGCCAAACGGTCGTTGGTAATTCCGAGCGACCTCCGAGCCGCTTCGTGGGTTCCGTCATAGAACTTGGTGAAGTCACTCTGGTGGGACTGCACCTGTATGCGCGAGCGGACGCCGAGGAAATGACGCGCAAAGCGATCGCCCTCGTGGGCGGTGTGGAACACGATGGCATCAGCGGTGCGCCAAACGCGACTGAGTCGCCATCGGCGGCGCCAGGTCACGGGATAGTGCGACTCGTGCATGACAACTTCGAACCGCACCTTCGGGTACTTACGCCCCGCTTGCAGGAGCCACTGATAGAAACCCCCGTACGCATCCATCCCTGTCGGAAGGAGGCCGGGGGCAAAGTGGATGATGACCTTTTCGAACCGGGCCAGAGTATCCAGGGATAACGCGGCAGCCTCCGGCGAGCTTAGATCCAGTCGGTAGTCGACGTCCCCTCGGCCGTCAATCGCCATGACTTCAACCTGGTGCCCCTGTTGGATCAGACGCCGGACCTGTTGCGACGCAGATTGGGCGATGCCGCACTGCGTTGGGGGATATGATGATACCACGAGGATTCTCACGTCAGAAACCAACTCCTTGGCGATCGAACACAATGCTTCTCTGCTGCCATGCACATTGTCCGCCGTGTATAATAGTCCGTCGATATGGCTGCCTCTAGGTGGTGATTGTCCCTGGGGTGACCAACTCTCGCCAGTGCCAACGATTTTCCTGGGGGCTCGTCGATGATCGGAGGAGGGGAGATGCCCAAAATTGCGTTCGTCACCCCCTGGCTGGGCGACTCCAGCCCCGGAGGAGCGGAGACCTTGGCGTTTACCACGGCTCAGCACCTCCGCCGGTCCGGGATCGAGGCAGAGATCCTCACGACCTGTATCGGAGACATCTACCACGACTGGAGCCGAAACCACTATGAGCCGGGCACCAGCGAAGAGAACGGAGTGCCCGTTCGCCGGTTCCGGGTGAAGCGACGGAGGGCCAGAGCCTTCGATCGTCTCAATCGCCACATTGGGAGAGGGGAAATCCTCACGCCGCGACAGGAGCGTACCTTCATCCGTCAGATGTTCGTGGCGCCCTCCTTGTACCGATACGTCAAGAAGCACCAAAGCGAGTATCTCTTCCTCCCGATCCCCTACATGTTTGCCTCCACCTACTTCACCGTGCGCGCGGCACCCGAACGCTCGCTCGTCATTCCCTGTCTGCACGATGAAGCCTATGCGCGGATGGGCATGTACCACGAAATGCTACGCGCGGCCAAAGGCCTCATTTTCAACACCGATGCTGAGGCCGCGTTGGCCGAATCTCTCATCGGGCCGGCCGACGGTCAGATCAGGCGGGTGATCGGGTCGGGGATCGAAACGGACGTCCGTGGCGACGGCGAACGATTCAGGACGGCCCACGGCCTCGAGGGCGATATGGTCATGTACGCCGGACGTGGCGGAGAAGGAAAGAACGTTCCGTTGCTGGTGGAGTACTGGAACCGCTACATGGAGGCGAGCCAGCGCCGGGCGACGCTCGTTCTCATCGGATCTCCAACGCCCGATTCTTCAGTTAGTGACAATCCCTTCATTCGCGAGCTCGGCTATGTGTCTGTCCAAGACAAGTACGATGCCTTCTCAGCCGCCGACGTATTGTGCCAGCCCTCACTCAATGAGAGCTTTTCTCTCGTCATGATGGAGAGTTGGATCCAGGGCACACCGGTCATGGCCCACGCCCGGTGCGCCGTAACCAGCGAGCATTGTGTCAGGTCCCAGGGCGGTTTGACGTTTGCCAGCTACGATGAATTCGCGGAGGGTATCACCCTACTGCTCGACAGCCCGGACGACGCCCGGCGCATGGGACAGCAGGGGAGGCAGTACGTTCTTGACCACTACCGGTGGCGGGCAGTGGTAGCGCAGTACCAGGATGTCATCGCCGAGGCCCGCGCTAGGAGTTGAGCGTCGCCACTAATCATGAGCCGGTTTCGCGAATCGCGCGATGGTCGCCATGCGGGATGCCGGGTAACTGGATCTCGAACTCACGCAAGCCGCTTCCCGTCCGCGTACACCGTCACCAGCAAAAGCGTCGCCAGCGGCCCCACCAGCAACGACCCCAGGAACCAAAACAGCCCGTTCCGGCCCTTGGCCTGGGCCAGTCCGGCGTTGATGAGCGCTAGCGTGCCCCACCCGATGACGCCGGGGCCCCAGAACCGGG
Organism: Gemmatimonadota bacterium; assembly: GCA_039656035.1. Lineage (GTDB taxonomy): Bacteria > Gemmatimonadota > Gemmatimonadetes > Gemmatimonadales > GWC2-71-9 > N074bin45. The sequence continues at coordinate 435 of JBDHMR010000238.1, read as the reverse complement.
GCCACCAGCCCAGGGAAAAACAGTAACTATGGAGGGTGAGCAGGGTGGGGGCGAGGGCTGACATGGCGGACTCCGAGGTAGGTGGCAACTTGGAACGTTAGTAACATAATGAAACACTCCGTTCCGCGCCAGGCCGAGGGAGTGGGCAAGGCCATCGAGATGTACGAGAAGCTGATCGACGCCTGGCGCGATGGAGACCAACACGTGCAGCCGTCGGTAGAGCGGGCCCGGCGGGTGTTGCGGGGTGAGGTTGACGTGGGGGAGGCGGAGCTGGGGAGGTAGGACGTAGGGTACTACCAGCTACCAGGTTCTTGGCTCCTAGCCGTTCTTCCTGTCGTTCCTTATAATAGGCGCGATTCTCGTTTGCTCGTGGTCGTCTGACGACCTCGTTCTATCCTACTGATGAACTGCCGGTCTCTTCCCCGGGAGTGCTGA
>JBDHMR010000237.1:0-3823 GCA_039656035.1 Gemmatimonadota bacterium | reverse complement strand
GGATCGAAACCGTCCGGCTTGAGCAGCACGCCCTCGATCCGGAGGCCGTCGCTTGCCTGCCAGTCGATCACCTCACGCGTACCCAATCGCCAGTTCTCGACCTGCCGGGTTGCAACAGTGAGCCGGCTTGGATCACCGTCCGCCGTGTGACCGACGTACACCTCTCCAAGCGTAGTGCGAGATTCGGCCAGCACCGCGAACCGTTCTCCATCCGCCGAAAGGCTGACACTGCGAACGAACTCGGGAAGTCCGTTGCGCTGGGTAATGGCGCCAGTGTTGCTATCGAGACGGTAGAGCCCGCGCGGCATCCCATCGTCGGCCACAAACCAAATGTCGTTGCCAATCCAGGCGACCGGGGATGGTTCGGTGGCCCATTCCTCCGTCAGCACCCGTCCCTCTCCTCCGGTGGCTGGGATGACTACCAGCTCCCTCGGCAGATTGGAAACCGCAATCCCCATGCTGGAGGAATAAAGGATTTTGCGACCATCGGGCGACCACAATGGGCCGGCATCTCGGCCCGGCGTTGTCACCAGAGGATGCACCACGCCGGAACCGACCTCGACCAGGGACACGTCGGAAGCATACGAACTGTTGGACCGTGGGTCGGGAGCGTGGTCGAACGCGATCCGGGTCCCATCCGGCGACCAGGCAAAGCGACCGATCGTGAAATCACCGGACGTGAGCCGGCTCGGTGCGCCCGGCCCCGTCGCATCGGTGTCGGCGACGTGTGCCAGGTCGAGGTCGGCCAGCCACAAGTGGGTCATGCGGAATCCACCACCCTTGATCTGGAACCGCCCGAAGAGTTCACGCTGGCGGGCCTGTTCGTCGCTCTCCGGGTCCCTGATCGCCAGCGCGATCCTGTTTCCATCCGGCGAAAACTCGAACCGTCGGGTGCCGTCGGGCAGCGGCCAGTCGATCGCGTCGCCGGAGCCGTCGGCGAGTACCAGGCGGAGTACCGTGCCACCCTCACCTCGCACGACATAGACCAGCCACTCGGAGTCCGGGGACCACCGATACGACCCGCTGAATCCCTCGGCGTGTTCTATTGGAACCGGCGAGCCCCCGTCGGACGTCAGCAGGCGAGTCGTCCAGCCATTCGTCTCCCAGTTGGGTTCGGTTTCGCTAAACGCCACCCGGCGGCCGTCGGGAGATATCGTGGCGCCCCGTGTCCTGGGCAGATCCATGCTCTGCCGCAGGGTGGGGATTACATCGGGTGCCCCAGGCACCTCTTGACCAACGAGGTTTGGAACGCCGGGAGTGCCGGCCAAAACAATCATGAACGACGCGATGCCAACAACCCGTTTCATGCAGTTCTCCTCGTCAGGCCCGGCGGTGTCCGCGGTTCGCGATCTACGCCCCAAGCACTATGGTACTAATTCTTCCCGCTTCTTGAGCAGAAACAACCCTTCCTTAATAGAGCTCACCACGATCGTCCCGCTCTCGAAGAACGGGTAATTGCTCCACGAGCCGGCGAAGCCCGGGTCGTTCTCGCCCCACGGCACGGTGTCGAAGTAGCCTACTTCCACCGGATTTTCGCGGTCGCTGATGTCGATCACGCGCAAACCGGCCACGTAGTTCGACTGGTACATGTAGTCGCCGTTGACGTAGAGATTGTGGTCGCTGGCCAACGTCTCGCCGGTGTACATGGTGGCCACCACGGGGTCGTCCAGATCTTCCAGGTCCCACACGATGGTTCGGGTACCCGTGACCGCGCCGCTGATTTCGTCGCCCTCGTCGTTCATGTAGAAATAGCGCTGGTCGTCGGTCAGCCACCCCTGGTGAGCGTAGGCCACGTTGGGGTAGCCCACCGCGGCTACCGCCACCGGGTTGGCCCGGTCGGTCACATCGGCCACCGAAAGCGCGGTGCCGTTGGATCCCAGGCAAATGTCGTGGCCCTGGTAGTCGGGATCCGGTCCGCTGTACTTGACGCACTGCGCGTCGTGCGATCCGCCGCCGCCGTTGCCGGTGTTGGGGTCGTTGAAGCAGCCGGCAAATGTCGGGTTCAGCGGATCGGTCATGTCGATCATGTGGAGCGCGCCGCCGCAGGTCTCTCCCCCGTCCGACGAGCCCACCACTACCGCCAGGTGCGATTCCTCACTGACGATTACATTGTGCGACGAGGCGATACCGTCGTAATGGGCCGTTTCGCTGAAGGTTGCTGGTGGATTCTGCACGTTGCGCAACTGGTGCAAGTCGAAGATCTGCATGCCGTGCTGTCCCACGTTGTCCGCCACGACCAGGGCGTAGTGATCGTAGGTCTTGACGTCGCGCCAGCCGTTGGGAGTGGAGCCCTCGTGGGCCGGCAGGTTACCCAGGAGTACCGGGTTGGTCGGGTCGGTAATGTCGACGAACGAGGTACTGAACGTGTGCCCGACGATGACGTACTCGCGGCCCGTTTGGGGGTCGGTCCAGCCCCACAGGTCGCTGACGATATCGCCTCGGTGGCCGCCCACGTCGGTGACGGGCATGAACGCCAGCAGCTCAACGTTGTCACAGGAGAATTCGCCGGCCATACCTTCGGTGCAGCGCGTCATTTCACCGCTCATGGCGGTCAGGCTGCTGCCTCCGTCGATCAGATCAGCGGTGAGATTCCACTCCCCGTCATCGGCGCGGGAATAGACCAACACCCGACCAGAACCGAAATCGCTCATGGGCGAAGTGCGGATGCCGATGTCATCGCCCAGCACCACGTTGCCACCCAGGGCGCTGTAACGTTGCATGTCTTCTTCCCACAACTCCGCCGCGTGCTGCCATTCGGCCGACGCGTCGGCCCGGCGGTAGACGTTCACCCCACCAGATCGGTTCTCGCCGGCGGCGCCGGTTCCAATCCACATTTCATTGCCGTTCACGGCAATGCTCTGCCCGAAACCAGCTCCACGGCTCCAACCGATTGTTTCGTGCGTCGTGGTATCCGGCGGCGTCAGGATTTGCGCCACCGTCCATGCGTCGCCGGTCCGGCGGTAGTGATAGGCGGCAGCTACGCCTCTGGGAGGATTCCCCGAGGCACCGATCACCACCTCATCACCAGAGAGCACGATGGCGCTGCCGAATTGGTCGACGCTGTCGGGCGACATGATGGTGCCACGCTCCATCCATCCGCCTTCCTCTTGCGTGAATACCACGACCTGCCCACCACCACTCGCCGGCTCACCCACCATGGCCACGTTACCGTCGAAGGCTATGCTGCGGGGGAATCGGCCAACTTCCTCATGAGATGGGATCAGGATACCCGCCGCCTGCCAACTGTCATCCGACCAGCGATAGGCATGCACCTCTTTCCGACCGGGTACGCCGATCAACACCACGTTGCCACTGACCGCCATCCGGTTGCCGGTGCTGTCGTGCGGCTGGGCGTCGGGCAATTGGAAAATGCTGACGCTGCCGTAGCGGCCGTCGGCGCCCTTTTGGAAGATGTAGATCTTCCCCGCGGCCGAATCGGCGCGCGGTGCCCCTACCAGAAGGACATCGCCCATCAGCGCCATCGAGCGGCCGAAATCCTCGCCCATGTCGGAGCCTTCCAGCCCGATCGAGTATAGCTCCCCCCACTCGCCGTCCTCAACCCCGAATACGTGGAGCCCGCCCCACTTGGACGGAGGCTCGGGGAACATGGCCGACAGCCCGGTGCGGGCGACCACGATGGTGTTGCCGTCGATCAGGAGACTGGCGCCGAAGCCGGCGATGGTCGAGCCTGGCGTAGCGGCCGGGCCGTCGGCCGTCTGGGCGCTCAGCGAAACCGAGACACTAATAAGGAAAGTCGCGGCGAGAAACGTAGTGACAACGCGCATGGGATTATCTCTCGAGTGTAGGCAGGGATGGAAGGTGG
>JBDHMR010000236.1:0-7867 GCA_039656035.1 Gemmatimonadota bacterium | reverse complement strand
TGAGTTCAACGTGCGAACCATCAACTTGGGGAACGACTTCTACCCGACCGAGCAGCGGGCCGCGATGTACGGCATGTCGCGCGAGGAGTTGTCGAAAATCTTCTGGGCCGGAGTAAACGTCGATTACCAGGATCTGCGCGAAACAGGCATCAAGGTAAAGCGCGTTCTGGACGAGGGGCACACCCTGAGGATCACCAATCCCAATGGCACCGACCTGACGGTACAGCTCGGAGGCAAGGACGTCCTCATCAGCGACGGGGTCATCTCGGTCGAGGATCAGCGGCTGGGCGGCGCAGCCACCACCGTGTGGCTCCCCGCGGGTGAGGTGTTTACCGCACCTCTGGTGGGAACGGCCGAGGGTGTCGTGGTGGCGGATCACTTTTTCTTCCAGGGACATCGCATCGAAGGCCTGCGGCTGGAATTCGTCGAAGGCAAACTGACCTCGATGACCGCGGACAAGGGGCTGGCAACGGTACAGGCGCTCTATGACGTGGCCGGTGAAGGGCGTGACCAGTTCGCAGTAGTCGATATCGGTATCAATCCCAACATCCAGGTCCCTCCCGGAAGCGACATGGTGGGTTGGGTCCCCGCCGGCATGGTGACGGTGGGTGTGGGCAACAACGCCTGGGCCGGTGGCGCCAACAACGTGAGCTTCTCGATCTACCCGTCGCTGCCGGGAAGCACGGTGGAGGTCGACGGGAGCGTGGTAGTCGACGGCGGGAAGCTGCGGATGGGGGCGGTCTTGGGGGTGAAGTAGGGCCGGGGATCCGGGCTGTTCTGGGAGCTTTGGGGAGGACGGCTAAGAGGGCTAAGAGGGCTAAGAGGGAAAAAGCGTCTTAGCCCTCTTAGCCCTCTTAGCCCCTTTAGAACCGCCCCATCGTCGCCCATCCTTGCATTCCGGTCCGCGCAACCATATAGTTGTATATGGCAACTATGATCCAGGATCCCCCTCAGGCAGTGGCCGCCCTCCGTCAGGCCTCTCGGCTCGCGGTGCGCGAATTGGGGCTGCTGAGCCCGACTGTGGCCTCCAGCGGTTGCAGCCCAACAGAGTGTCACACCCTCATTGAAATAGGCCGGACCGGCCACCTGACTGCTGGGGAATTGAGCCAGCGGTTGGCCTTGGACAAATCAACCGTGAGCCGAACCGTGGCTCGGTTGGCGGATCGTGGTCTGGTGTCTGTGGGGGAGGACCGGGGGGACCAGCGCTTGAAGCCGTTGGTGCTTACACCTGAGGGCCAGCTGCAGCTGGCCCGGATCGACCAGGAGTCCAACGCCCAGGTGGTGGCGGCACTGGCACTCCTGGCGCCGGAACAGCGGCGGACGGTGGTGGAGGGGTTGTCGCTGTACGCCAAGGCGCTGTCCCGATCGCGCCGGCAGCAAGCCGACAGCCCCGCCATGGCCCGCATCATCCGGAGCGTCATGGGAGAATTCGAAGCCGTGGGCGAGGGGTACTCGATCAACGACCCCGAAGTGGACGACATGGCCGGCGCCTACAGCGGAGAGGGAGCAGCGTTCTTCGTGATGAGTAACGGGCCCCGAGTCGTCGGCGGCGGAGGAGTCGGGCCTTTGGACGGGGCCGATCCCGACACATGCGAACTGCGCAAGATGTACCTCCTTCCGGAAGTGCGTGGGCTCGGCATGGGCCGGCGACTGCTGGCCCAGTGTCTCGCCGCAGCCCAGAACCTGGGCTATCGGCGGTGCTACCTGGAAACCCTGGGTCACATGTCCCAGGCTCAGGCGCTATATGAGGCCAACGGGTTCGTCGCGACGGATGCGCCGATGGGGAATACCGGGCACTTTGCGTGCAATCGGTTTTATGTGAAGCAGCTGGTGGCCAGCCACCCTTGACGCCCGCCCCCAACTCCCACCACCTTCCCCGTCCGGCGCCGTAGCCAAGTGGTAAGGCAGAGGTCTGCAAAACCTCCATCCCCGGTTCGAATCCGGGCGGCGCCTCTATCGCCCGCGTGAGCGGGCGATTGTGGCACCGACCGGATTCGGTCCTCGCTGCTCGCTTTGCTCGCGGCGTCGGGTCGAATCCACGGTGATATTACAGGGCTCCTTGCAGGGGGCCTTTTGTGTTTTGGTAACGGCCTTCATCACATCGTTTGCCCCTTCGGTTGGCCAGAAACATGGCGGGGGGGCCATTCTGGGCGAGAGCGGGGCAGCCTTGCCGGATTAGGCTGTGGCCTGTACCGTGAAAGCGGAATGGGCTGCGAGCGGTGGCAACTTGTCGCCGATATCGACCGATGTGCATGTTCTTAGCGACAGATGTCTTGTATTGGGGCTAGAAGTCGGCAATCGCGGCTTGGCCCTGTGCCGTACATTCGGTAGTTAGGACGCAGAACTGACAGCCGCCGTTCACGATACCGTGGAATCCGATATTCCCGAGCATCGACCGGGAGCCCCCTTTTGGACAGGAGAACAACATGAGTTCGATCAAGGAGTCCGCCGAGCGGTTTTTCGATGCCTGCGAGACCGGCGGAGGTTGGGAATCCTGCAAGGAATTTTGCCATGCCGATGCTACGTTTTCCGCACAGGCAGGTGCGCTCGACGGTATCGAAACCTTGGAGTCGTACACCGAATGGATGAAGGGTCTTCTCATTCCTGTCCCGGACGGAAGCTACGAGCTCCGGTCATTCGCCGTTGACGAGGATCGCAACAACGTGTCCGTTTTCGCCGTGTTCAGCGGCACCCATACAGGAGAGGGCGGCCCGGTACCGCCGACTGGGAACAGGGTTGAGGCGGACTACGTCTATGTGATGGACTTTGACGGAGACCGGATTCGCCACATGACGAAGATCTGGAATGACGGGATTAGCCTGACACAGCTGGGTTGGATGTAGGCTGCGTGGCCTTGATTTCTGCGTTCTAACAAGCGATTGCTGCTGTCGCGGAATTCCGAAGCACTCGCCTTGCGGCTCGCGCTTAGAGCCGGCTTGCTGGCCGCGCAGCAGAATCGCGAGACGTCATGAATATCAAGAAGAAGGTCGTCGGCGACATGGGAGGTGGACAGATTGGCTGATGTTCATGAAGAGCTGATTCTGTGGGAAGCAGAATTCGACCCACGGGTTCGGACCTATTGGTTGCTGAGTGGTGCTGGGTTTCTGACCATCTCGATTGTTGGAATTGTGCTGCTTCCCCTGTGGTTTGCCATCGGCTCATGGGCTACGGGGCACTATCTCCGGCGGATGAGGTGCACCCTCAGAGAGAAGACGCTTCAAGTGAGCAAGGGTGTGCTTCAGCGGGTAGAAAAGACGGTGCCACTCGATAAGATCACAGACGTCGGTATTGTGCAGGGGCCTATCATGCGATACCTGGGTCTGGAGGCGCTGTCGGTAGAGACGGCTGGGCAATCGTCGCAGGGTGCCCTGGTGAAGCTCATTGGAGTCGTTGAGACACGGGACTTCCGTGCTGCGATCCTCAGGCAACGCGATGTAGTCGCCGCTGGGATAGCCGAAGGACCGCGTCCCTCAGATGCATCTCCAGTTTTGAGCGCGCCGCCATCTGAGGACCTTCTCGTCGACATCCGGGACACCCTGCGCCGCATCGAGCAGCACTTGGGCGGTAACAACGACGGCTAACAGGAGCATGAAGCTGCTGGGCGCTGTCGTTTGTCGACCTCGTATGGGGCCCGGCGCTCCACCTGTGTGACGTCCGGGAGAGATGTCTCATGAAGCGACTCGCCGCACTGTCTTTCAGCCTCACGTTCGTTCTTGCCGCGTCCGCCAGCAGCCAGCAGGACGAGACATACGACTACTGGCGCTTCAATCGAGACATCATCCGACGTGGTCAGCAGGCCATCTTCATGTGCAACGGTCTGTTCACGTCGAACCGGACCCTCGAGCAGGTGTTCACCCAGGAACTCGCCTTCTTGCAGACCCCGATCGGCGCACCCGACGGGGGCGATTACGTGGTCGATCGTGCTCGGAAGACGGTCGCCATCGGTTCGCCTGATCAGGTACCCACCATGCGCGCCGCGTTTCGCGAAGGACTCGGCTGCGTCATCATGGCACCCGACCAGACTTTCGAGGACTGGGACGGTTTGCCGATTCTTCACATGCCGCCGGCACCGGGAAACCCCGTGGAGATTGCCTGGCCCGATGGCGACCTGACCGAAGACAAGCCGCTGCCACCTGATGTGAACGCGGCGGCGTTACAGGCAGCCTCCGACTGGGCCTTTGAACGAGAGTCGCCGGAGCAGGTGACCCTCAGCCTGGTGATAGTCAAAGGTGGGGACATCATCCATGAGCGCTACGCGCCGGGCGTCGACGTCACCACCAGGACCCGCACCTGGTCGACGGCAAAAAGCATCTCGGTAACACTGATAGGCATGCTGGTCGACGACGGCCGTCTGGCGCTCGACGAACCCCTTGGGTTTGATTTTCTCCCGAGGGTGCGGAGAAGACCAACGGATTCGTCGCCGGAGAACGACCCCCGGTTGGACATTACCCTCCGGCACGTGCTGAACATGTCGAGTGGTTTGTATCCCGTCGACAACGCCGGACTCGAATACGCCACCGGCTCAGGCCTGTCGTACTGGGCCGGGGCCAGCTCTATAGAGGGAATGAGGAATCGCGGACTGGTTCGCGAGCCGGGCACACGCTGGGACTACGAGAATTACGACGCGCTGCTCGCCGTCTACGCCATGAAGCTGGCACTCGGCGACGACAAGACTTATCTGGAGTTTCCGCGGCGGGCCCTGCTCGATCGCATCGGCATGCGCAACACGCTTGTGAGCGTGGACCGTTTCGGGGACTTCATCCTGAGCAGCCAGGTGTACACCAACGCGCGCGATCTGGCGCGGTTCGGGTTGTTGTACCTGCAAGATGGTACGTGGAACGGGGAGCGACTCCTCTCCCAGGAGTGGATCGACTTCGTGCGCACGCCGGCGCCATCCACCGCCGAGCGTGGCAACTTCTACGGCGGCCAGTGGTGGCTCGTGCCGGACGGACGAACCAACGTCCCCAAGAGCGCGTATTCGACCGCGGGAAACCGAGGGCAGTACGTCATCGTCGTCCCCACGCACGATCTCGTCATCGTTCGTCGCGCGAATCCCCCGAGGTGCCACGGACCATACACCGCACACCCAACCCGCTCTTGACTCCGTACCATGGTACAGATGTTACCGTATGGTAGACGCCCACCATATCGGAGGCGGCAATGGACATTCCTCTCCCTTCAGTAGAACTCATATATTTCACCGGCTGCCCTAACATCGAATCCGCCCGCGCCAACCTCAGGACCGCACTCTCAGCAAAGGGCCTGCCGACTGAGTGGCGTGAGTGGAACCAACTGGACGCCAGTGCTCCGGCGCGCGTAAAGCAATACGGATCACCAACAGTGTTGGTCGATGACGAGGACGTGGCGGGCGCCGAATCGGTAGCGGCTATGGCGTGCCGGGCGAGCGGTGCGCCATCAGCTGATCAAATCCTCCGGGCCCTCGGGTGACGAGCGTGCGTGAGGAACCACGCGCGGGCGACCCGTGTTCCCCTGGCGTTCGACTGAACCCGAGTCGCTGGGGAGTGCAATGACCATCGAGGTGGCAGAGCACGATGCAGCCGGCGGCCAACCATCGGTCACGCGCCGCCGGGGTGAACGGTTGGCCCAGTCCGGGTCGGTTGCCGGTGCCATCGGAGCAGCCCTCACCAGTGCGGCCGCCGCGCTCTGCTGCATCGGTCCCTTGGCGCTCACGCTGCTGGGGGTCAACGGCATGATCCTGGCCGCCGGCCTCAAGCCGTACCGGTTCTACCTGGTAGGAGGCGCGGGACTTCTCTTGGCGCTGGCCTTCTGGATAGCCTACCGCCCCAGCCGGTTCGTTCTGGCTTCCGCGGAATGCCCTGTTCCGAAACCGGGCACGGTGCGGCTCACGAGGGTGGTACTCTGGCTGACAGCCGGGATCTGGCTCGCCTCTTTCATCCTGCAATTCTTCGCCGACCGCGTGGTGTGGTAGGGAGACCCCGATGACATTACTACGTACCGCTCTCGTTGCGCTCGCCGGCATTGCGGTGGTCGGATTCTCCCGTGCTACCCAGGAGCAGGACTACACCGTCATGGACGCGAACGCCGAGCCGCTCCGGGCAGCGTTCAATGCCGACGTGGGCAAGGTCCGCGTCCTAATGCTGGTGGCCCCTACCTGAGGCGGCTGCCTCCGAGGGTCCTCGGAGATTCAACGCCACCTTCTCGACGAGACGACCAGCGCCGATCTTGCGGCCTACGTCGTGTGGGTTCCCAGGAACGGAGCAGAAGAGAAGCACGTCCCCAAGGTGACGAAGGTCGTCACCGATTCACGGGCAGCTCACTACTGGGACGCCCAGCAGGCCGTCATGCAGCCGTACCACGAGCGCTATTCTCTGACGGGTCCCTGCGCCGGCATCTTCATGGTGTTCGGCCCCGAGGTGCTGTGGGGCGATGACGGGCCTCCAGTGCCGGATTACGCGGAAGATGCTCACGCCGAACAGTACGACCGGGTCCTACCTCAGTTTGACGCCAAGCGCTTTGCCCAATGGGTCCGCGCACAACTGGAGGAGTGATCCGGCGCCCAGTTTCCAACCGCCAATTTCCAGTTCCAATTCCAGTTTCTAATTCCCGATCCCGAATCGCCCGATCACCCGAACCGTAACCGCGTCGGCCGGCTGTGAGTACACCTCCCCGGTGATCCCCAGTCGCTGATTCGGCAACCAGGTGACCCCACCGAACAGAGCGAGACGATTGAGATCCACCTCGACGCGTTGGTTATCCACGATGCCGATGCTGTTGGTGAAGTTCACTTGAAAACGCGGCTGAAGACGGTTATACCCGGCGCCGAGGTAGGGTCTGAACTTGCTCCCTAGCGGAAAGGCAAACGTGCCGTCGACGCCGAAGATGTTCGGCTTGTAGCTGTCCTCAGAAAGCTGCCCCCCAAAACACTCACTGGCAGGGTCCGCTAGAGCTTCCTCATCGCAAGTGATGGGCGCGAGGATTTCCCCGACGGTGGCGTGCCCCCGGATTGCCAGCGATCCTCCTCCTACGGCAACCCGCCCGCCCAGGGCCACGCTTAGCAAGTTGGCCTTGACTCCATCGACCCGGATGGGCGGTACCCACCCCACCTCGAGGTCGAGCCAGGACAACAACGCCACCCCGGCACGCAACCGGCCGAAGGCGGGGAGAAAATCGGTGTTCTCACCCTCTTTGCCCGGCCGGCAGATGGTGGGTACGCTCGTGGCTGAATCGATGTTCGGCAAGAAGGTCGCCTCGAAACCAACCCAGAAGCGGGCGGACGGATCCTCCCCAATGGCACCGCCCGGTCCGAATGCCAGCGGGACGGACATGGCGGCAAACGTGTTGGCCTCGTTGGATTCGGGGCCCGGATGGCACACGTCCTGGGCCCTGGCGGCGGTCGCAAGTGACAGCGGTAACAGCAGCAAGATTCCGCGCATCGAGCGTCCTCCAGCGATTCGGGTGCTCCCGTGGACGGATCCCCACGCGAGAATATCACATCCGCTCTCAGGAACGCGAGGTGTACCTGATCGGTTCCGTGACCACAATGGACCGTGAGTGAAACGGCGAACTGTGGAGCAGGTCACATCCTGCGCACGAAATGGGAGAGCTTGGAAGCGATCCCGTTAGAGATCCATAGCCATCAGGATCATACCCGGTGATCCCAGGGCACGTTCGAAATCCGGGTGTCGTGATTCCTCGATTGCAACAAATCCCAACCGCCGGTATGCTGCAACCGCAGCCTCGTTGTCGATATAGCTCGCTACTTGGGCAAGGCGATACCCTCTCGACCGTCCGGCTTCGATCACTTCGGGCAGTAGTCGTCCAGCTACACCCAGCCCGCTGAAGGCAGACAATACGGCGACCCATTCCACCACCCAAGCGCCACGGG
>JBDHMR010000235.1:0-3868 GCA_039656035.1 Gemmatimonadota bacterium | reverse complement strand
ATGATGGCTCCCCAGTGATGCGGTCGTTTAGCCATCGCCACGCTCCTCGGAGGATTCACCCGGCCGGGATACTCTGTGCAGGGCTTCGAACGTATAAATCCCAGTGTCGTGGCCATCGCTCCACGTTACCCGGAGCCCGTAGGTCCCAACCAGCGCCACCGAAACCGGGCGAATGTCCCCGGGAACCTGCTCAGGACCGAGTATGGGGACGCCGGTCATCTCGTCGTGGCACCCGGCGCAGGGGCACGACAATCGTAGCGCTCGCGCCTCCAGCAGCTTCTCCTCGGCTCCTTCGTCCCACACGATTACAAGACCGTCGTCCTGACGCCGGATGGCATGTGGCATTAGCATGGGCAAGGGCCTTACGGAGCGAACCCCGGTTGGGTGACACACACGGCGCCGGTGTATAATTAGACCCGACACGCACATCCACGGACCGGGTATCATCGGGTATCATAATGACTTCCGCGAATCATAATCCATTCGGCAGCCGGAGCACCCTCGACCTCGGGGGCGGCCGCGCAACCATATTTTCCCTTCCCGCCCTCGACCGGCAGGGGCTCGTTCAGCTCGACCGCCTGCCGTTCTCTATCCGGGTCCTTCTCGAAAACGCCCTGCGTCATTGCGGCCGCGGCCCCGTGACAGAAGACCAGGTCGAGGCACTCGCTGGTTGGCGAGCTGATGCCCCTGCCTCGGAAATCCCCTTCATGCCAGCCCGGGTTGTGCTTCAGGACTTCACGGGAGTCCCGGCGGTGGTCGATCTGGCGGCCATGCGGGACGCCATGGCCCGTTTGGACGGAGATCCCCAAAGAATCAATCCCGTGGTCCCGTGCGATCTGGTCATCGACCATTCGGTGCAGGTCGACTACTTCGGCACCAGCGAGGCCTTCCGGAAGAACGTGGACCTCGAATTCATACGGAACCGTGAACGCTATCAGCTCCTCAAGTTCGCGCAACAGGCGTTCGACAACTTCCGGGTGGTACCGCCGGGAACGGGGATCGTTCACCAGGTCAACCTCGAGTACCTGGCGCCGGTGGTCCAACTCAGGGAGCAGTACGGAGAACTGACCGCCTACCCTGACACCCTCGTCGGCACCGACTCTCACACCACCATGATCAACGGACTGGGAGTCATGGGCTGGGGAGTCGGCGGTATCGAGGCCGAGGCTGTCATGCTGGGCCAGCCGTACTTCATGCTGATACCCAAAGTGGTCGGCATGAAGCTGGTGGGGCGGTTGCCGGTCGGCACCACCGCCACCGATCTCGTCCTCCGGGTAACGGAACTCCTGAGGCACCACGGGGTGGTCGAGAAGTTCGTGGAGTTCTACGGACCGGCGTTGTCGCACTTGTCCCTGGCCGATCAGGCCACCATCGCCAACATGTCGCCGGAGTACGGGGCCACGATGGGCTTCTTCCCCATCGACGACGAAACGGTGCGCTACCTGCGGCGTACCGGACGGCCGGCCGAGATAGTGGACCGGGTGGAACGGTATTGCAAGGACCAGGGATTGTTCCGTACCGACGCCACTCCGGACCCCGAGTTCTCTTCCACCCTCGAACTGGATCTCTCGACCATTCGACCGAGCCTGGCCGGTCCCCGGCGACCCCAGGACCGGGTGGACATGGCGGACCTTGAGCGCGATTTCGCCGTGAACCTCAAGGACCTCATGTGGGCCGAAGCTCCACCGGAGCGGCACGAGATCGCCGAGGCGAGCTATTCTCGCTGGATGTCCGAGGGGGGAGGCCAGAGCCAGGCTGTGGTGGAAGCGCCATCCCCAGCTGGAGTGGCCATCGACCTCGACGGCGGAACCCACCTGCTGGATGACGGAGCGGTAGTCATCGCCGCCATCACCAGCTGCACCAACACCTCGAATCCGTCTGTTATGATCGGCGCCGGACTCGTGGCCAGGAAAGCTGTCGAACTGGGCCTGACCACTAAGCCCTGGGTCAAGACCAGCCTTGCTCCAGGCTCGAGGGTCGTCACCGATTACCTGGAGAGTTCGGGGCTGAACGAGTACCTCGACAAACTCAGATTCAACGTCGTCGGCTACGGCTGCACCACTTGTATCGGCAATAGCGGTCCGCTGCCGCCCCCGATCGCGGCGGCAATCGAGAACGAGCACCTGGTAACCGCCGCCGTCCTAAGCGGAAACAGGAATTTCGAGGCCCGGGTTCACCCGCAGATCCGCGCCAGCTATCTGACGTCACCAATGTTGGTGGTGGCCTACGCCCTCGCCGGCACCGTCAGAATCAACCTGGCAGATGACCCGCTGGGATACGACGCCGATGACAATCCCGTGTTCCTGGCAGATCTGTGGCCCTCAGCCAAGGAAATCTCCGACCTGATGGCCTCGTCCGTAAAACCGGAGATGTTCACCGAACAATACGGCGCGGTCTTCCAGGGCGACGAGGATTGGAACGCCCTGGCCGTGCCCGAGGGCAACCGGTTCGACTGGGCGCCCGATTCGACCTATGTGCGTGAGCCGCCCTTCTTCCAGGACCTGGCGCCGGAGCCCGCTCCGCTGGAAGACATCAAGGGAGCCCGTGCCTTGGCCGTGCTGGGGGATACCGTCACCACCGACCACATCTCCCCGGCGGGATCCATCCCCAGGAATGGTCCGGCAGCGCGCTATCTCGAAGACCACGGTGTCGAGAGACCCGACTGGAATACCTTCGGCTCTCGCAGGGGCAATCATCAAGTCATGATGCGGGGCACCTTCGGCAACGTGCGCATCAAGAACCTCCTTACCCCCGGCAAAGAGGGAAACTGGACCCTCCATTTCCCTTCTGGCGAAATCCTCTCCATGTACGATGCCGCCATGCGCTACGCCGCAGACAACACGCCGCTGGTGGTCCTGGCCGGCAAAGAGTATGGCACCGGGTCCAGCCGTGACTGGGCAGCCAAGGGTACCATCCTCCTCGGTGTCAAAGCCGTCTTGACGGATAGCTTCGAGCGTATTCACCGCAGCAACCTCGTCGGCATGGGGGTGCTTCCCTTGAACTTCGCCGACGGAGATACCCGGGAGTCACTGGGGCTCACCGGCCACGAGGTCTTCGATATCGTCGGCATCGCCGACGGCCTGGAGCCGGGCGGGACCGTTACCGTCACCGCCACGGCTGATGACGGGGGAGTCAAGACGTTCCCGGCAGTGGTCAAGCTCAACTCCGACGTCGAGTTGGACTACTACCGCAACGGCGGCATCCTCCAACGCGTCCTGCGGCATTTTTCAGCCGACAGCTGACAGCCGATAGCCCAAAAAAATGGCCCTCCGAACGGAGGGCCATTTTTTTTGTCTCTGGCATCCTTGATCAGGCAACCAGGTCCTTGAGGTGTTCGCCTGTCTCGCCGTCCCTGAGGCGGACGAGCGCCCGGTCGCGCAGTTGGCGAATGCGCTCGCGGGTTACACCCATCATCCGGCCGATTTCCTCGAGCGTCCGGCTGTTGCCGTCTTCCAACCCGAAGTACAGCCTCAGCACCTTGGCATCCCGCGGAGGAAGAGTGGTGAGAGCCTTGTCGATCCCCTCGGTCCGGCTGTTGAGAATCGTGCTCGTGTCGGTCCCTTCCTGGTCGGCCGAGGCGAACCGCTCGATGCGCTCGTGTCCGTCGCCATCGCGGGTCGGGTGATCGAGCCGCACTGCCTCAGAGTTCAAGGCGCTGAGGCTGCGAACCGCCTCAAGCGTCAGCCCGGTGGCTTCAGCCAACTCTTCGGTGGTCGGCATACGGCCCAGTTTTTCCTTCAACAGCGTCGTGGTGCGTCCCAACCGGCTCAGGTCGGCCGTACGGTTGAGCGGTACCCGCACCGGGCGGCCGTGCCGCGCAATGGCTGCCTGAACCGCCTGACGGATCCACCACACAGCGTAGGAAATG
>JBDHMR010000234.1:0-3884 GCA_039656035.1 Gemmatimonadota bacterium | reverse complement strand
CGGACGCGTGACGCCCACCTGGCGCGTTCTGATTACCGCCCTCAAGCGGGCCGGACTACTGGTCTCCTGTAGCGAAGGCGAGCCGTTGGTGCGGGGCCTCGCCACGGACAGCAGGGCGGTATCGGCCGGTGACTTGTTCCTGGCGTTACCAGGCAGCGTTGCCGACGGCCACGAGTTCGTACAGGAGGCCATCGGACAGGGCGCTACGGCGGTCATTGGAGAACGGCCGGTTGCCGCCGGCGCGGTGACCGAGGCGACGGTCGATGACGCCCGGCGAGCCGCCCAGGTGGTAGCCGAGCTGTGGTACGGCCGACCAGCTGACCAAATCGACTTGATCGGGGTGACGGGTACCAACGGTAAGACCACCACAATGATGCTGCTGAGGCACCTGCTCAACGACCTTGGGACCGTCGGCAGCATCGGCACTCTGGGCGCCATCGACGGGAACGACCGCTCGGTGGCTTCCACGGCAGGTGTGTTGACCACGCCCGGGCCAGTGGATCTTCAGGCGACGCTCGCCGCACTGGCCGGCAGCGGGGTGACGCGGGTAGTGATGGAAGCGTCATCCCACAGTCTCGACCAGGGCCGTCTCGATGGTCTTCAGTTTGCCGAGGCGTTGTTCACCAATCTCAGTCGCGATCACCTCGATTATCACGGCACCATGGAGGCCTACCGGGACGCCAAACTGCGCCTTACCCAGTATCTGGAACTGGACGGCGTTGCCGTGATAAACCGGGACGACGCCGCGTGGCGTGAGGTGTCCGGCCCGCGCACTGTATCGTTCGGCGAACACGTTGATGCCGACGTGCGCGCGTCGCACATCCTGCTGGAGACGAGCGGGAGCCGCTTCGAAATATCAGGAGCCTTCGGGACCCGCATCGTGGATCTCCCGCTGATGGGTGAGTTCAACGTGCACAACTCACTGGCGGCGTCGGCCGGCGCGCTCGCGCTCGGCGAAGACCTCGACAAGGTGGTGCAGCGACTGGCTGCCGCGCCGCAAGTTCCCGGAAGGATGGAACGTATTAGTGACCGCCCATGTCCCGTGCTGCGCGATTACGCACACACACCGGACGCGCTCGATCGGGTGTTGCGGACCCTCAGGCCACTGGTGCCGGGTCGGTTGATCGTGGTGTTCGGCTGCGGCGGCGATCGCGATCGAGGGAAGCGCCCAATCATGGGCCGGATCGTTGCGGAGTGTGCCGACACGCCGGTGTTGACGTCGGACAACCCTCGTACGGAAGACCCCGAGGCCATTCTCGATGACGTGGAGAGGGGAATGGTGGGTACCGACCACCTCAGAATAGTGGATCGTCGGGAAGCGATTGCCGCCGCGTTGGCCGCGGCGGCGGCTGACGACACCGTCGTGCTGGCAGGCAAGGGACACGAGACGTATCAGATCATCGGGACCGAACGCGTGCCGTTCGATGAGGCGGCAATCGTCCGGGAGTTGGTTGGCACATGACGACACCCTGGTCCGAGTCGTTCGTGTGTGCCGCTCTCGGTTTTGAGGATCCGGAGGGGGAGGTGCGGCAATTCTCCGAGATTTCGACCGATACCCGTACCCTTGGCCCCGGCGCCCTGTTCCTGGCGCTTGCCGGTGATCGGTTCGACGGTCACGACCACTTGGTGGCGGCGCGGGACAGCGGGGCCTCAGGAGCGGTCGTGCGGCACGGTACCCCTCCGGTGGAGGGTCTGCGGCTCTATCAGGTCGACGATACTTTGGTGGCCTTGGGCGCGCTGGCCCGCCGCCGCCGCGATACCATCGAGGGGCCGGTGGTGGCCATCACGGGAAGCAACGGGAAGACGTCCACCAAGGAGATGGTGGCGGCCGTCCTCGGCACGCGGTTTCGTACCCACGCCACGCACGCCAATCTCAACAACTTGATCGGCATCCCCCTCACCATTCTGCAGACTCCGGCTGACGCACAGGCACTGGTGCTCGAGGCGGGTGCTTCGGTGCCCGGTGAGATCGCCCGGTATCGTGAGATCATAGACCCCACCGTCGGTGTGATTACCAACGTGGGTGCCGCTCATTTGGAGGGTTTCGGGTCGGAGGAGGGTGTGCTGCGTGAAAAACTCGAACTGGTTCGCGACGTTCCTCTCGCCGTGGTCGGGCCCGAGCCGCCCACATTGGCAGCGGGCGCCAGGGATTTGGCGGTTCGTGTGGTAACCGCCGGGCTGGGCGGCAGCGATATCGCTCCCGAGTCGATCGAGTTCGGCTCCGACGGGCGCGCGGTGTTGCGGATAGACGGCGTGAGCTGGCGCGCTCCCGGGCCCGGGGAGCACATGGCGGCAAACGCCATGCTGGCGTGGGCTCTCGTCAGAGAGTTGGCGCTCGAGCCTTTGGCGGCGGCCGCGGCGCTGGAGGACGTAAAGTTTCCCGGTGGGCGCGGTGACATTCGCCGCCAGGCGGGCTTGACCGTCGTGGACGACTGTTACAACGCCAATCCGGAGTCATTCCGCGCCGCGATGGCCACGGCGGAGCGTCTTCGCCAGGGACACCGGCTGGTCTGGGTCGTCGGCACCATGCGGGAGCTAGGTAGTTCGGCGACCGAGTATCATGCCGAGGTCGCGGCCGGCCTGGTGGCGTCCCAGCCGGATCTCATTGCCGCGGTGGGCGAGTTCGTCCCCGCGTTGGAGGCCCATGGCGAGCAACTCGGCGATTCCCTGATCAGCGCGGCCGATGTAGCTGGCCTGGGAGTGGCGTTGGCGCCGCGACTGGAAGCTGGAGACCTGGTAGTGCTCAAGGCGTCCCGCGGTGTCGCGCTCGAAGGTATACTTCCGTACCTGTTCGACCACGTACCATCCCCCGACGGCTGAGACCCAATGTTCTACTACTGGCTGGCTCCACTCAGCTCCACCCACATTGTGTTCAATCTTTTCAATTACATCAGCTTCCGGGCTGGGGGAGCGATGGTCACGGCATGGCTGTTCGCCTTTCTGGCGGGCCCGGCTGTGATCAGGCAACTGCGGTCCCGCAAGATCGGGCAGATAATCCGGGCCGACGGACCGGCGACCCATCAGGAGAAACGTGGTACCCCCACCATGGGCGGCGTCATCATCATTCTGGCCACAGTGGCACCGACGTTGTTGTGGTCGCAATTGAACAACCGGTTCGTTCTGGTGGCCATGCTGGCCACCGTGTGGATGGGGGCGATCGGATTTCTGGATGACTATCTGAAAGTGGTGCAGGGCAAGTCGCGCGGCTTGGTGGCGAAGTGGAAATTGCTGGGGCAGGCGAGTTTCGGGCTGATGCTTGGCATCCTTCTGCTGTTCGATCCCGTGGTGGCTCCCGATCTCATTCCGGCGAGCGCCACCACGGTGCCGTTGTTCAAGTATGTCGTGGTGGTGTTTACGCCGGCCGCGTTCGTTCTGTTCGTGACGTTTGTCATCACCGGTACCACCAACGCCGTCAACCTGACGGACGGACTGGACGGCCTGGCCGCCGGCTTGACGGCTATCGCCGCGGGCGCCTTCGGCGTGTTTGCTTACATCTACGGCCGAGTGGATGTGACCGAGTATCTCAACGTGTTCTACCTCAGTGGAGCGGGAGAGCTGGCGGTGTTCTGCTCCGCGCTGGTGGGGGCGAGCCTCGGATTCCTCTGGTTCAACGCGCACCCGGCCGGTGTTTTCATGGGCGATACCGGTAGCCTGGCGATCGGCGGCGCCCTGGGTACGGTGGCCATACTGCTCAAGGCGGAATTTCTGCTGGTCTTGATAGGCGGCGTGTTCGCCGCGGAGGCTGCCTCGGTACTGATACAGTCCGGGGTCTACAAGTGGTTCAAGCGCACTCGCGGCCGCGAGTACGCCGACGCCCACCGAGTCTTTCGCATGGCTCCGCTGCACCATCATTTCGAGAAGCTGGGCTGGCGCGAAACCACTGT
>JBDHMR010000233.1:0-3899 GCA_039656035.1 Gemmatimonadota bacterium | reverse complement strand
GACGTCGGCCGGCGGTTCCGCGGCGCAGGCGGCGCTGAGCAGCGCCACGCCACACATGAGGATCAGACGCACGATGGACCTCAACGGAGTTTGGTGATGCGGCGCAGAGTTTCCAACTTCTCGAGAGCCGTGGTCTTGCTGGTGCTGTCACCGGGACTCACGGAAAAAAGGTCTCGAATGTCGAGCAGCACCTCGAACAAGAGTTGATCGCGCATGTAGGCATTGTCCAACTCGGCCATCCGGTTGGCCAGGCCTTCGTCCTTGGCACGATCGTACGACTCACGGTACAGGTTTTCCAGGTTCTGGAGAACGCGATCTCGGCCACGCATGATGTGCTCGTGTGAATAGGGAATGAATTGTCACGGATTCGACTGGCCCGCGCTTCGGCCAAGGTATACCCTTCCCGGACGGTGGCCAAGCGAGGCGTCACCGGTGCCCAAGAGGAGTCCAACGATGACATGGTCCGAATCACAGGCCACGGTCGACCGCTGGGTCGGCCAATTCGAGGAAGGCTATTTCCATCCGCTCACCAACATCGCCCGCCTGGCGGAGGAAGTGGGTGAACTGGCGCGCGAGATAAACCACCGCTACGGCGAAAAGACGAAGAAGCCGGAAGAACCGGATGGGAACATGGCGATGGAGCTGGCCGACATCCTTTTTGTGGTCATTTGCATTGCGAATCGGGAGGGGATCGACTTGGACGATGCGTTTGACAAGATGATGGTGAAGATTGAGGAGCGGGATGACGGCCGGTGGACGAAAAAGGGGGCGTAGGGCGTGGGGTGCAGAGTGCGGAGGGGGCGATCACAAATCAAGAATCACAAATCACCTATCACACATGTCATTCCCAGGCCTTGGGGGCCGACTGCAGTTCCTCCAGCAGTGTGAGGTAGCTCTGGTATCGACCAGGATCGATCGTCTGATCCTCTACGGCCTGGCGGACCACACAGTCGGGTTCCTTGTGGTGCAGACAGTCGGCGTAGCGACATTGTCCCGCCAGGGGGACCAACTCGGGGAAGGCACCAGCCAGCTCGACGAGGGGCAGTCCCCACAGGCCTACCTCGCTGAAACCTGGGGTGTCGACTACGAATCCGCCTTCCTTCATAGGGATCATCACCGCGGACACGGTAGTGTGCCGGCCGCGGCGAACTCGGGCGCTCACCTCTCCCACCCTGAGCTTCAGGCCGGGCTCGATGGCGTTCAATAGGCTGGATTTCCCGACGCCGGACGGGCCGGTTACCACGCTGGTTCGGTCGATCAACTGCTGTTTCAGTTCGGCGATGCCGGTTCCGTCCTCGGCGCTGGTTGGGAACACGGCGTAGCCCACCTTCCGATAGCGCGCCACCAGGTCGGTGCCGTCCTCCAGCTCGATCTTGTTGACCGTCAACACCGGCGAGATGTCGTTGGCCTCGGCGATGACCAGTAGCCGGTCGATGAGTTGGGGGATGGGTGGCGGGTCAGCGGTTGACGTCACCACCACCACCTGATCGACGTTGGCCACCACGGGCCGGTGGCCCCTACCATCGGGGACTCGCCGAGTCAGCAGGCTCTTGCGCTCGGCCACGGCGCGGATGGCGAACAGGTCGCCGGTGGGATCGGGTTCTAGTTCGACGACGTCGCCGACGATGACCTTGGGGCCACCACGTTTGGCTTTGCCCCGCAACACCGCCGTTACCTCGCCTTGGGTCGTGGACACCCGGTATCCGCCGCCCTCGCGCTCGAGAATCGTTCCGGTGATCATCCCGTCACCACTCCCCAGGCGCGTCATCGATGGCTTGGTCGAGGGCGGCTTTTACGTCGAACAGCGAAAGGGATTTGAGCCGTTCCTCCGCCTGGGCCACGCTCTGTCCCCAGGCAAGAAATTCTGTTTCGACGTGTCCTACCGTGGTGTCGCCGCCGGGAGACCAGCGGACGAACAGCAGGGCGGCGCCGTAGCGTCCGTCAGCATCGGGATGTTCGTCGCTGAAGACGCCCACCGAATACGCCTGTCCGTCCTTGCCTTCGAAGGCGGCGGCGCGGCCATGCTGTTCCATGTACCCGCCAAGGGTGAGCTCGTCACTCACGAGTGCGGCACCGATTCCCGGACTATGCTGCCCAGCATGAACGCGATGTTGGCCGGACGCTCCGCCAGGCGGCGCATGAGGTAGGGATACCACTGCCTGCCGAAGGGCACGTACACCCGTAGATGATGGCCGGCGGCGTGCAGTTGGCGTTGCAAGTCACGGCGCACGCCGTACAACATCTGGAACTCGTAGCGTTCCGGCGGAATACCCTGCTGCTCGACGAACTTTGTGGCGTGGTCGATGATGCGCTCGTCGTGGGTGGCGATGCCGGGATAATTCCCGTCGGCCAGCAGCCGTTCCATCATCTCCACGTAGGTCCGGTCGACGTCCGCCTTGTCGGGAAAGGCGACGTCGTCCGGCTCGAGGTAGGCGCCCTTGCACAAGCGGACGCGAATCTGTTTCTCTATGAGAAAATCGACGTCATCGGCCGAACGACGCAAAGCCGACTGGATCACCAGCCCGCAATGCGGCTGCAGCTCTTTGGTGATGTGCTTGAAATAGAAGTCGATGGTCCGCTGAGTGTATTCCGAGCTTTCCATGTCGAGGCGGACGAACCCGTCGTGCAGGGCAGCCTGCTCGACTATGGCTTGCACGTTACGGGCGCAGGCCTCTTCATCGACGTCGAACCCCATCTGGGTCAGCTTGAGCGACACGTTTTCGTCGAGGTGACCGGCGGCCAGCAGTTGCAACATGCTGAGGTATTCGTCCCTGGCGGCGGCGGCTTCCGATTCGCGCGACACGCTCTCGCCGAGCAGGTCGAGGGAGGTGGCCATGCCGTGACGATGGAGTTCCAGCGCGGCATCCACGGCCTGTTCCACCGTCTCACCCGCCACGAAACGCGAAGCGAACTTGCGGGCCAGTGAATTGGTGCGAACGAAGTTGAAGACGCCCTGTTGCTCGGAGAGCCAGAGGAGACTTTGCCGAAGCATGCAGTTTTCCCGTTGGAAGATCGGATGGCCGCCAGACAGCGCCCCGAAGGTATCATGGCCGGAAGTCGGCTACAAGCCGATTATGCCGGGCCGAATGCCCGGCATCATGCCACGAAACGGCCTGTGACCCGGCTCACGCCGTTTTGGTAACTCATTGTCATACAAGATGTTGCAAATCATGGCACGGGATTGGCTATGTATCGGGGACACATAGGGGCCTAGTAGCCCCACGATAAAACAGACTTACGAACCGCCCGATAAGAGCACACCCGGAGTGATCCGGGGCCGCAAAACCAAAGGTCTCGAACAGCGATTCGAGATAGCTCGGTGCCGAAGGTGGAACCAGCATGCGGAGCGTAATGCCTAGCAAGGGTCCTTAGTGGCCCGAGCGCGTTACGCTTTTTTTGTTTATCGGGCGTGGGAGAGCAGATGACTTCCACGCACCACACAAATCAGAAGACGGCCACACGCCTGGCCAGCGCCGCCATCATCATGATGGCTTGCACCCCTGGCCCCGTAGGCCCCAGTTCCCTTCCCGACGGAGCCATTCCTTTCGAGCCCCCGGCCGAGTACCTGACGTGGTGGGAACGGACCGAGGCGTGTTCGGGCCAGAGCGGTGACCTCGGCAGGATCGATTGGTACACCGTTCCCGGTGTCCGGCTCATGGAAACGGAGATCGGCGAAAAAGTTGGGTTGTGGCGTCGCGCCAACGGCCAGACGACCGTTACCATCGCGGGGGACTTCGTCGATAGCGAGTTGGTGGTGAGTCACGAGATGCTGCACGAGCTGCTGGTACGCGAGGGGCATCCGGAGGAGTACTTCGTGGAGCGGTGTGGGTTGACGTGGGAGAGTTGGGACTAAGAAACTGGAAATTGGAAATTGGGCGAGTGGAAATTGGAAACTAGAA
>JBDHMR010000232.1:0-3941 GCA_039656035.1 Gemmatimonadota bacterium | reverse complement strand
GGAACCGCCGGTGATTTCGGCCACGAGCCTCACTAAGGGCCCCCCGCATCATCCCGGACCACCAAGACGGCCGCGCCCTGTACTCGACCGGAGCGCAAGTCGGCAAGGGCCTCGTTGGCAGCCTCCAGCGGGTAGCTGGTGACGTGAGTAGTAACCGGTACCTGCGGAGCGAGCGCGAAGAATTCTTCACCGTCCCGGCGCGTGAGATTGGCGACCGACTCGATACGCCGCTCACCCCAAAGGATGTCATAGGGAAACGCCGGTATCTGACTCATATGAATGCCGGCACACACCACTCGGCCCCCCTTCCCCACTCTCCGCAGTGCTGCCGGAACCAGCTCGCCCACGGGGGCGAAGATGATGGCCGCGTCCAATTCCACGGGAGGCGTCGCATCGGACCCGCCTACCCACTCCGCGCCCAGCTGCCGGGCAAAGGTCTGGGCTTCATTATCACCCGGGCGGGTAAAGGCAAACACCCGCCGACCCTGATGACGGGCCACCTGCGCTACGATGTGCGCCGCCGCGCCAAAGCCATACAACCCAAGACGATCACCCGTCCCGGCCGCCCGGAGCGCGCGATACCCAATGAGTCCGGCGCACAACAGCGGGGCGGCTTCGACATCACTCAGGTCATCCGGTAGCCGGAAACAGAACCGGGCATCCGCCACGGCCCACTCGGCGTACCCCCCGTCGATGTGATACCCCGTGAAGCGCGCCTCGTCGCACAGGTTCTCCCGCCCGGTGGTGCAGAACCGGCACGACCCGCAAGTGGTACCGAGCCATGGTACGCCAACCCGCGTGCCCACATCCCACCCGGTCACACCGGGTCCCACCTCGGCGACCCGTCCCACGATTTCGTGGCCCAGCACCAGCGGCAGCTTGGGCTCGGTCAAATCCCCGTCCACCACGTGCAAATCGGTACGGCATACCCCGCAGGCAACGACCTCCAACAGGAGTGTTCCCGGAGTTGCCTCGGGTCGTGGCAGCTCAGTCAGCTGGAGGGGTTCACCTTGGGCGGTCAGGACCATTGCGCGCATGAGCGGATCTCCAGCGGCCGGCTGGCTAGTCAATCCTCGGAGGCTGCTGCCAGGGCCACGAACCGTCCGTGGAAGGTCGCGACCAGGGTTGCCCCCGTGGTTGACGTTGTTCGACAAGGGGGCGGCCAGAAGTCAGGCCGCGAGCGTCATGACCGACAACCTCGAGCCCAAGATACTTGGTGACAGGTATCTCCGTGGCCAACTTGCCGCGCAGTGCTCCTATTTCATAGGACATGTCGATCCTCCCACCAAACGTGCCCCAGGGGTGACCGATGAGGCATGCGTCCTTGACCCAACCTCTCCAATTTATCATCGATCCCGAGCCAGTCGAATACCATGGCCTCGATCATCTTTCGAGCACGGAGGTCGTTGTCGAATTCGATGCCGGTTTTTCGGTGGACGGGCTCCCGTGGCCAGGTAGATTGAGAGCCATGTCGACCATCACTCTGCCCGATCGCACCGAAATGCTCACCGCGTTCACCAGCCGGGACGCCTCCTACGACGGCGTGTTCATCACGGCCGTGAAGACCACCGGGATTTTCTGCCGGCCTACCTGCACGGCCAAGAAGCCTCGTCCAGAGAACGTCGAGTTCTACGCGGACGCCCAAGGTGCCCTCCTAGCGGGATTCAGGCCCTGCAAGCGGTGCCGGCCCATGACGCCCGGAGGCCAGTCTCCCGAGTGGGCCGACCATCTGCTCCAAGCGGTTGAGGCAGATCCTGCCCACCGCTGGACCGACGCCGACCTCCGCGCCCGCGACCTCGATCCTGACCGCGTCAGGCGCTGGTTCCAGCGGCACCACGGGATGACGTTCCACGCCTATCACCGGGCCCGGCGTCTGGGGCTCGCGCTCGGACGGTTGCACCAGGGTGAGCGATTGACGCAGACGGGCTTCGAACACGGATTCGAGTCGGACAGCGGGTTTCGCGAGGCGTTCGGCCGCCTCTTCGGCGAGCCGCCAGGGCGCGCCCGGCATCGGGACGTCGCCTTTCTGGCTCGCATCCGGACTCCGCTGGGACCGATGGTCGCCGGAGCCACCGAGGCGGGGATCTGCCTACTTGAATTCGCCGACCGCCGCATGCTGGAAACCCAACTCAAGCGCATCCGGAGCCGGCTCGGTTGTGCCACCGCGCCGGGTGACCACGAACATCTGGCTCACCTCAAGTCGGAGTTGGAGGAGTTCTTTGCCGGCAGACTGCAGCGGTTTTCGGTCCCCTTGGTCATGGCGGGTACGCCCTTCCAGATAGCTGTCTGGCGTGAGCTTTCGCGCATTCCATACGGCAGCACCACCGACTACCAGGCCATTGCCACGGCCATCGGCAAACCCGGAGCCCGCCGGGCCGTGGGCAGGGCCAACGGTGACAACAGGCTGGCCATCCTCCTCCCGTGCCATCGGGTCGTCGGTCGCGACGGCACCCTGACAGGGTACGGTGGAGGCCTGTGGCGCAAGCGGCGGCTATTGGAGTTGGAAGGCGCTTCTGAGCCCGCTGTCGGTCGCTGACGAGACCTCCGAGCGACCGGTTTCCCGCCTCCCCGAACGCGCTGTTCGACCCTCGACTCATCGTCACCAAACCGCTAACATGCCCTTCCCCGCTCGAAAGACGCTGGGAAGGGCAACGATGAGCGCGACGTACTCATGGGAAGGGTGGATCACGGTCACAGGCGTCAAGGCGCTATATTGTCGCCTGTGAGTGGATCGAATCCGGATAATCGATGACCAAGAAAATCGTATCGGTAGGCGACATCGCCTGTGGCAGCGACGACCTGTTCCTCATCGCGGGCCCGTGCGTGATCGAAGACGACACCACGATGTTGCGGGCGGCCGAGGCGCTGGCCGAAACGTCCCAGCGGTTGGACCTTCCGGTCATTTTCAAGTCCTCGTTCAGCAAGGACAACCGGAGCGACGTGGGCTACTATCATGGGCCCGGCCTGGAAAAAGGCTTGGCCGTCCTCCAGCGCATCAAGCAAGACTTCGGATTCCCCATCCTCACCGACATCCACACGCCCGACCAGGCCGCGCCTGCAGGAGAGGTGGTAGACGTGCTGCAGATCCCGGCTTACCTCTGCATGCAAACGACCCTCGTGGTCGCGGCGGCCGCTACCGGGAAGGTTGTCAACATCAAGCACGGCCAATTCATTGCCCCGGAGAACATGGCCAAGCCCGTCAAAAAGTGCGTGGACAATGGTAATGACCAGGTGATACTCACCGAACGTGGGTACACCTTCGGGTACAACGATCTGGTTGTCGATCCCCGGGCGTTCTACCACTTGAACCGCATCGGGTACCCGGTAGTGTTCGACATCACCCATTCGATCCGCCGGTACGGCATTCCCAGCGCCGACCCCAGTGGCGGGTCGCGGGAGTTCTTGCCGACGATTGCGCGGGCGGGGGTAGCGGCCGGCGTTGATGGGATCTTCATCGAAGTGCACCCCGATCCTGCCAACGCCCTGTGCGATGCCGCGAGCCAACTCTGCGTCACCGATCTCGAAGCGTTCGTCGAACCGTTGCTGGCCCTCCATCGACTCGAAGTCGACACTCGCACCTCTGCGGAACACCATGGAACTCTATCTCGATAGCGCCGACCTCACCGAAATCGAAGAGGCCTTTCGTCTTGGCTTCCTGGACGGCCTCACCACCACGCCGACCTTCATGCATCGCCACGGCGTGGATGACATCGACGCACTGGTCCTCAAACTGGCCGCCATCGTCCCCATCCTCCAAGTCGAGGCCCTCGGCCAGACGGCCGAGGAGATTTGCACCGAAGCACACCGGTTGCTGGGCATCGGGTTGTCTCCAGAAAGAACCGTTTTCAAGATTCCGGTGTCGTTACAGGGAGTGAAGGCCTGCAGTCAGCTGCGAGCCGACGGCATCATGGTCAACATCCATCTGGTATACACGCTGCAAC
>JBDHMR010000231.1:0-3961 GCA_039656035.1 Gemmatimonadota bacterium | reverse complement strand
GCTCTACTTCGGCTACAAATTCAGCGACAAGATCCTGTTCAATTCAGAGATCGAATTCGAACACGCCTCGACCGGCAACGCGGGGTCGGTGGCTGTCGAATTCGCCTACCTCGATTTCTTTCTTGCTCCCTGGATCGGAGCCAGGGCCGGACTCCTCCTCCTCCCCATGGGCTACATCAACGAGCTGCACGAGCCGCCCATCTTTCTCGGCACCGTACGGCCCGAAACTGAACGGCGCATCATTCCCACCACCTGGCGTGAGAACGGCTTGGGACTGTTTGGGGAATCCGGAGGATTCTCCTATCGGGCATACGCTGTCAACGCTTTCGATGCGGTCGGCGACGGATCGTCCAACGCCTCGGGCTTCGATGCTACCGGCCTTAGGGGTGGACGGCAGAAGGGGTCCAAGGCGGAGGTGGAGACCGTCGCCGGGGTTGGCCGCGTCGATTACGTCGGTATCCTGGGTCTCAACGTCGGTACCTCGCTCTACTACGGCAACGCCGGCCAGGGCAATGTCGACCCCAGCGGCCGGGGAATAGCGGCGCCGACCCTCATCTGGGAGGGGCACGCCAACTATCGCGCCCAGGGGTTCTGGCTGCGCGGCCTCTACGCCCTTTCCACCGTGGGCGACGTGACACAACTCAACGATGCTCAGGGGTTTACCGGAAACGAATCCATCGGTGAGCGACTCACCGGCTGGTACCTGGAAGCCGGATACGACGTACTGCACTCGGTGCGAACGGATCACCAGGCAATTCCCTACGTCCGTTATGAGCAAATCAACACCCAGGCTCAGGTGCCGACCGGTTTCAGCGCCAATCCGGCAACCGACGCCACCATCACTACCGTCGGAGCCATGTGGAAACCCATCACCAACGTGGCCGTCAAGACGGACTATCAGTTTCGCCGCAACGCCGCCCGCACCGGTGTGGACCAGTGGAACGTTGCCCTCGGGTTTCTCTTTTGATGAGTGCGGCGTGCGGCGTGCGGCGTGCGGAGGGAGGCAGGGAGGGGGCCTCGGCCGGTGTTCGGCTGCCGGACGGCGTTCGCCGGTGTGGCGCGATGGCTCTGGTCCTGCTCGCTGCTGCGTCGGCGCCCGGCAGGGCGCAGGGCGTCATCACCCAAGAAGAGGCCCTTGCGTTGGCTGCTCCGAATGCGACGTGGCAGCGCCACACCGCCTATCTGGCCGACGAAGATCTTGCCGCCATCAGGGAACAGTCGAACGGAGTGGAGGTCGAACAACTGGTGATCTCCTACTACGTGGCTCACGAAGACGGCCGCAAGACGCATGTGGCCTACTTCGATGCTCACCTGGTACGGACATTGTCCGAAGTCGTCATGGTCGTGGTCACGGATAGTGCTACGGTCGACCGGGTCGAGATCCTCAGGTTCTCGGAGCCACCGGACTACCGGGCGCCGGACGGCTGGCTGGCTCAGTTCAAGGGCCACGATCTCGATGACGACTTGTCGCTGAAGGGGGATATCGTTGGGATGACCGGAGCTACCTTGACCGCCCGTGCCGTGACCGGCGCCGTTAGGCGCCAGCTGGCCTTGCACGGGTATCTGCAACCGCTGGTCGATCAGGGCTCGGGGGAGGGGCGGGAGCCGTGAGCAGTTTCGAGCGGTGGAACCTGTGGATCACAACCGCCCTGGTCATAGTAACGGGGGTAGGCTTGTTCGGCGTGAAGTACCTCATGACGCCCAGCGAACCGTGGGCGGTGATCAACCACCCCATTCAGCCGTGGCTTCTCAAGGCGCACATCATGGTGGCGCCGTTCATGATCTTCTCCGTCGGGATCATCACCACGCGACATATCTGGCAACACTACCGCAATGGTCAGGACCGCGGGCGACACACGGGTATCACCACGGCACTGGTGACCGTTCCCATGATCCTCACCGGCTACCTCATTCAGGTGATGACCTCGATGGGATGGATCAGCGCTATGGCCATCGCCCACATCGTGTTCGGCACGGTCTACGCGTTGGGGTTGAGCGCCCACCAGTTGGTCATCAAGCCGCAAAAACCGAGAGACATCCGTCACGAGCCGCCCAGGCCACACCGGCTGCGCAGCCGGTCGGCTGCCCCTGGAGCAACCAGGACTGACCCTCCGGTAGTGCCACGTTGATATCAGCGCTGCCGGGCACTCCTCAGGTGGTATCGCCTGCCACCGGGGCCGTTTCTACCATGGAGGGTGCCGAGTAGCGCCGGGCTCCGGGAAACTCTGGATCTACCTGCTTGCGTTTTCCCACCCACTCTTCGATGTCCAACCGGAACACGGATGTCCGCTCGAGTTCGTCGTCCGTCGTTGCCCGATAGTCCGTGCCCGGTGTGAGGTCGGCGAAGTACTTGTCCAACAGCAGTTGCAGCGCATCGCGCGCCTCGTCGGGGTCGGTCACTACCGACCCGCGCCCAAAGAGGGCGACCGACGCATATTCTGTGCTGAACTCCAGCGCGGTATCGGCTGGCAGCAACCGGCCCAATTCCATGACGGTAAACGCTACCCTCTCATTGCCCTCGATGGTGTCGCGCGTTTTTCCCCGCCGAGCCGTGTGCAGGTAAACCGCGTGTCGGGCTTCATCGTAGACGAATAGGTTGGCGTTCAGGAACGGCTGGCCGTCTTTCACTGTGGCCAGAACGCCTGTGGCCGCCGTGTGCATCATTTCCTTCAGCCATGTCTCATCGTGTACGGCTCGGTCGCTTCGTCGGACCTGGGTACGTTCGGTTGGTTCGTTCATGAGTTACCCTCACTCGTCGTATTCAATCACCGATATTCGTCGTCAGTCCTCACTCCGAGTGAGGATTGTGTGCGTACAATAGTGCGGTGTCTGGAGCCCCGCTGTCGCCATCGCAACAACGACGACCACATCGCCAAGGTTTCGAGACTTGGCACAGGGGGAACGTAAAACCGCCCGGCGACGGCCGGGCGGGGCTCTCAGGGCGCAGCGTAACGGATCGCTTCGCTGACAACAGGTTTTCCGTTCACCGATCCAGCCTAGCCTACGTGACGGGATCGGAACGCCGTGCTCCAGGAGCGTATTCGCAAGGTAGCAAGACGACACTCACCATGCCACCGGGAGCTATTCTGCTGGGCGCCGGAGGCGGTCGAACTTCTGGAAGGTGAATGGATAGGCGTGGTCATCGTCCGCCTCGTGTTGTTCCTCCCACACGAGCCGCCATTCGTCGGGGCGCCAGTCGGGAAATCGAACGTCGCCCTCCACCAGTGCGTGCACTCGGGTCAGGTACATGCGCTGGGCACGGGGTAGCGCCAGCTGGTATATGGCCGCCCCGCCTACCACGAATACCTCGTCGTCATTCTGCGTCAGCTCGAGCGCGGCCTCGAGTGTTGGCACGACTTCCACACCCTCGGCCTGGAACGTCGGGCTCCGGCTCAAGACGATGTTTCTGCGATTGGGAAGTGGCCGCCCGATCGACTGGAATGTGGCGCGACCCATGATGATCGTGTGGCCCGTGGTCAATCTCTTGAACCACTGGAGGTCGCGCGGCAGATGCCAGGGAAGTGTGTTGTCGCGGCCGATCACGCCGTCGTCCGACATCGCCACCAGCAGGGCGACG
This sequence comes from Gemmatimonadota bacterium, assembly GCA_039656035.1. Taxonomy (GTDB): domain Bacteria; phylum Gemmatimonadota; class Gemmatimonadetes; order Gemmatimonadales; family GWC2-71-9; genus N074bin45. The sequence continues at coordinate 384 of JBDHMR010000231.1, read as the reverse complement.
ATCACACGGCCACCGCAGCCCGGATTGCGGGATGGGGATCGTATCCAGACAGGGCAAAGTCGTCGAACTCAAAATCAAACACGGACTGTACGTCGGAATTGATGTCCATTCGCGGCGCGGGTCGAGGTTCACGCGCCAACTGGGTCCGGACCTGGGTGAGGTGGTTTCGGTAGATGTGGGCATCGCCGAACGTGTGGATGAACTCGCCGGGTGCTAGGCCCGTTACCTGCGCCACCATCATGGTCAACAAAGCGTACGACGCGATGTTGAACGGAACCCCGAGGAACAGATCGGCGCTCCGCTGGTATAGCTGGCAAGACAGCCGGCCGTCGGCAACCGCAAACTGGAACAGCGTGTGGCACGGCATCAGTGCCATACGCGGCA
>JBDHMR010000230.1:0-3971 GCA_039656035.1 Gemmatimonadota bacterium | reverse complement strand
TGCCGCGGGCGACACCACCGCCATCACACCGGTGCACCCAGCCGACTATTTGGCAAAGCTCGAAGCCCTCAGCGAAAGCGGTGGCGGAGCCCTGACCCCCGACACCGCTATGAACTCATCGACGTGGCCTGCCATCCTGGGCGCCACCGGCGCCGTGGCGGCCGCGGTGGACCACGCACTCGCCGGGAGCAACGCCTTCGCTGCGGTGCGCCCGCCGGGGCACCACGCACTCCAGCGGGAGGCGATGGGGTTCTGCTTCGTCAACAACGTGGTGGTGGCGGCGCGTAGGGCTCAGGCGGCAGGCGTCGAGCGGGTGCTGATCGTCGATTGGGACGTGCACCACGGCAACGGAACCCAGGCTCTGGTGGAACACGATCCCACAGTCCGGTTCGTATCGTTGCACCAATGGCCGTGGTACCCCGGTACCGGTGCGGAATCGGAACGGGGGGTCGGCAACGTGTTCAATGTCCCCCGCCCACCGGGGCTTCCAGCCCAGCGTTACGTGGGGGATCTGTGGCACGCGGTCACCCGGGCCATCGACGACTGGCACCCCGGCATGGTGCTCATCAGCGCCGGCTTCGATGCCATGACCGGCGACCCACTGGGCGGCTTCACCTTGGAGGCCCCCGACTACGCCGACGTGACCGAGAGAATCCGCGCCGCCCTCCCCGAAGTGCCCATAGTGGGCCTCCTGGAGGGAGGCTACATTCCAGACCGAATCGCCGAGGGCGCCTTGGCCCACATCCAAGCCCTGGCCTAGCTCCGACCACGCACAACGCACAACGCACAACCAAAGAACTATCATGCGACTAGAATCCGAAATCCTGACCCTTACGACCAAACATCCCTTCAACATCGCCCGCTGGGGCTCAAGTGATTACCGCACAGTATGGGTCCGGCTGATCGACGACGACGGTATAGAGGGCTGGGGTGAAGCGGCGCCGAACAAGTTCTATGGTGAGACGGCCGACACGGTCCTGGCGGCGCTCGAAACGTACCAGACCGCGCTGCCCGACAACCCGTTCGATCTCGAAGGGGCCGAGCGGACCTGGCTCGAGCTCATGGGCCATAATGGTTCGGCCCGCGCAGCGTTGTCCGCCGCGCTGCACGACCTCGCGGCCAAGCGCCTCGGTGTCCCGCTGTACCAGATGTGGGGACTCAACCCCGCTGAAGCCCCCCGTTCGACCTACACCATAGGTATCGATACATCGGAGAAGATCAGGCAGAAGGTGGCGGAGGCGGAGCAGTATCCGATACTCAAGGTCAAGCTCGGGAGTGAACGCGACCGGGAAATCCTCGAGACCATCCGTGGCGCCACCGACAAGGAAATCCGGGTCGACGCCAATTGCGGTTGGACAGTCAAGCAAGCGGTAGCGATGCTTCCGATCCTGGAGGAATTCGACGTCACCGTACTCGAGCAACCATTGGTCCCCGACGACATCGATGGGTTCGCCCAACTCACCAGTGTCTCCACCATTCCCGTCATCGCCGACGAGAGTTGTGTCACGTCGCACGACATTCCCCGGTTGGTCGGGGCGGTGGACGGCATCAACATCAAGCTGGCCAAATGCGGCGGCCTGCGTGAGGCGCTGCGCATGATCGCCATCGCCCGGGCACACCACATGATGGTGATGGTCGGGTGCATGGTGGAAACGTCCCTCGCCATTACCGCCGCGGCCCACTTCACGCCGCTGGTCGACATCGTCGATCTGGACGGCGGCGCGCTCCTGGCCAGCGATCCGTTCCGCGGCGCCACCATCGACAACGGTCAGGTCGAGTTGCCATCCGGCCCGGGGCTCGGCGTCAGCCGGGCATGACGGCGCGGTTTGCCGACGTAGTTCTGCCGCTCCCGCTGGGCCAGTCTTACACCTATCGGATTCCAACCGCCCTCGGCGACCGGGTTGTCGCCGGCTCCCGCGTCGTGGTCCCGCTGCGCCAGCGCGAGCTCGTCGGCCTGGTGGTCAGCACTACCGACGAAGCTCCACCCGCGACGGTACACCCCAAGGACATCCTCGGCGCGCCCGACGCCGAGCCGGCACTCTCCGGTCCCTTGTTGGAAACGGCCACCTGGATGGCCGGCTACTACGGCGCGCCAATCGGGCTGGCCATCAAGGCGGTGCTCCCCGGCGGCATGTGGGGGTCGTCCAAGGTGGTCGCCAAGTTGGTGGGCCGTCCCCGAGCCGCGGGCGGGCTTGCGGGGCAGGTGGTCGATTTTCTGCGACAGAAGGGTGGGGAAGCCAGCGTCACCGCTTTGGCGCGGCGCTTCCGTCAGCCCGTCTGGGGCGCGGTGGACCGGCTCGTTCGCGTCGGAGCGGTGGAAACGATCGTGGTCCCTCCGGCCACCGCAGCACCGGGGACCACCGAACGGATTCTGGTACTGGCGGGTGAACGGCTGACGCTGCTGGAGCGGCAAGATGTGTTCGGGCGCAGCCCTAAGCAGCGGCAGCTGTACGAAACGCTGGAACAGCTGGGTGGCCAAGCGCCCGTTGCCCACCTGCGAGACCGCCTGACCATCAGCGACTCGGTAGTGAAGGGGCTCGTCGGCCGGGGTCTTGCCCGGATAGACACCACCGCGGCGCCGCAGGATCCGTTCGCGGCCGATCCGGGGTCACCACCACCGAAGACCCTGACGGCTCATCAAACGGCAGCCCTGGAAGCCATCGATCGGGTGCCGGCGGGGGAGGGCGCCCTCCTGGTTGGGGTTACGGGCAGTGGCAAGACCCTGGTTTACCTGGAGACCATTCGCCGGCAACTGGAAACCGGCCGCGGCGCGATCATCCTGGTGCCCGAAATCGGGCTCACCCCCCAAACCGTCAGCCGTGTCCGGGGCGTTTTCGGCGATCAGGTGGCCGTGCTTCACAGCGGCCTGTCAGACGGCGAGCGAGCCGATGCCTGGCACAGCCTCCGGACCGGTCAGCGTCGCGTGGCCGTGGGAGCACGATCCGCGGTGTTTGCGCCGGTGGTTGACTTGGGGACCATCGTCATCGATGAAGAGCACGAGGCGAGTTACAAGAACGGCGAGACGCCTCGCTACCACGCACGCGAGGTGGCCGCCGTTCGAGCCAGACTCGAGGGCGCGCGCCTGCTGCTGGGCAGTGCCACCCCTTCGATCGAAAGCGCGGCCGCGGTGGGAACGAGGCTCCACCGCATAAGCTTGCCCGAACGGGTGGGCGGTCAATCGCTTCCGCCGGTCGAGTTGGTCGATCTGCGTTCCGCTGGACGGGCCAAGGATGCCGGGGCGTTCCCCTGGTCCGCCAAGTTGGACGATGCCGTTACCCGGGTACTCGCCCGTGAGGAGCAGGCGCTGTTGTTGCTCAACCGTCGCGGGTTCGCCGCGTTTCTCCAATGCCCCGGCTGCGGTCATGTGGTGACGTGCGAGCGGTGCAGCATTTCGCTCACCGTCCACCGGACGCCTCCCCGGATGCGGTGTCACTATTGCGACCACGACGAAGCGGTACCCGGTAAGTGTCGTGAATGCGCCGGCGATATGCAGCGAATGCGCGGGATCGGGACCCAGCAGCTGGAGCACTTTCTCAGCGACCGGTTCCCAGACGCCCGGCTGGCTCGCATGGACCTCGACACCACCACGACCAAGTGGTCCCACCATCGGATTCTCGAGCAGGTCGAGCGCCAGGAGGTCGACCTCCTCCTGGGAACCCAGATGATCGCCAAGGGCCTGGACTTTCCCAACGTGACCCTCGTCGGCGTGGTCGATGCCGATACGGCACTGTACCTCCCGGACTTTCGTTCAGCCGAGCGCACGTTCCAATTGGTGGCCCAGGTCGCCGGGAGAGCCGGTCGTGGGCCTGCGGGTGGAAAGGTCTTGGTGCAGACGTACAACCCCGATCACTACGCCTTGACCCACGCCGCAGCGCACGACTCCGACGGTTTCCTGGCGGAGGAACTCGAGATCCGGCGGTCGCCGCTCTATCCTCCCCACGTGTCGTTGGCAAATTTTCTCGTGTCCGGGC
>JBDHMR010000229.1:0-3975 GCA_039656035.1 Gemmatimonadota bacterium | reverse complement strand
TGAGATGGTAAAGGACAAGGCATGAGGCTGACAGCCATTCGCATTCAAGAGGGCGGTGTACTGACCCTCGAAACCGATCCCGGCCCGTCGAAAGAATGGCTCGACGACGGGTTGATTCGCTGGCTGAACGTGGAGGGTGCGACCCGCGCGGAACTCGAGCAGCTCTTCGACCGACTCGGCGCCGAAGGATCAGTGCTGGCCGAGCATATCACCGGCGAGGACTGGTTGGAATGGATCGAGCGAGAGCAGTTCTATGTCAGGGCGGATGTAGCGCCCACATCGTGGCGGGAGCACGAGACGTCGTTCCACTTCGTCGTGCTCCCGGAGACCATCGTCACCGTGCACGGGGTCGAGATTCCCGCAATGCTCGAGTTCATACAGCGCTGGTGGCTCGATCGCCCAGGACCGGATGCCACCACGGAGGCCGTCCTGCTGCATGTCATCGGATGTTACGTCGATGAGGAATCCTCGGAGTTCAATCGGCTCCGCCTCCAGATTGTGCAACATGCAGAAGGTCTCAGGCGGGGCAACGTGGCGTTCACGGTGGAGCACTTGGAGGCGCTCATGACGAAATGCCACCACATGACCGCCGTCCTCTTCGAGCACCAGTCCCACCTCGAAGCTGTCGACTTCCTTCGGAGCCGGGTCATTTCCCGGGAGACCCAGACGAAGCTTTTCCGTAGGGCCGCTCAAGCCATACGGAGCATGAGAGAACGGCTGGAGCACGTGCAGCACCGGTTGGAGGAGCTTCAACGGCAGCACCTGATGGATCAGCAGGAGCTAACGGCCAGCCGCATGCGCGTGCTCACGGTCGTTTCGGTGATCTTTCTACCCTTGACACTAATCGCCGGTATCTACGGCATGAATTTCCAGAACATGCCGGAATTAGACGAGCGCTACGCCTACTATATCGTGGTGAGCGTGATGGTGCTGCTGGGGGTAGGGATGTTGACGCTCTTCTACCGGCGGGGGTGGTTTCGTCGCTGAATCCGGGTCGACGGCAGATCGTCCCAGCAGACCGTACGACGTAGCCGCAGCCCCGCGGCGGCTGGTGACAAGACTCGGTTAGTCCTGCAGCTGCCACCGTTACTACTACCGCTCCGGCGGCTGATAGGGATCAGGCGTCCCCGGCGAGATCGGCGGATACGCTCGGAGCGAGCCCACATGCTGGGCCAGCTGTCCCAGCGCCGCCTTTGGCACCCAGGTGTGCGGGAACAGCATGTTTTGCGTCTCGCCCGGGTCCGTGAGCAGGTTGTACACCCTCGGCGTCCCGTAGCTGCGGGTTTCGCTGAACACCGTTTCCTGCTCCTTGAAGTTGATCTTCCAGTTGCGCCACTTCACGCCCCAGACATCGTTCCCCATGTAGACGATGACCCCCTCGCGGCTGGAGTTCGCCTGTCGGCCGGTGAAGAAATCGGTCTGGTCCACGCCGTCGATGACCCGGTCGTCCGGCACCGTACCCCCAGCGGCTCGAGCCAGGGTGGGGAACAGGTCCATTTCGTGGACGATTTCATCGCTGGCGCCGCCGGCTGGTATCTGACCCGGCCACCTGATCGCGAAGGGAACGCGCAGGCTTCCCTCGAAGCCGGTGAACAGCGTGCCGCGCCAGGGGCCGGCCGAGCCCGGGATGGGAGTTTCGACCGCGCCCGTGTTGCTGCCCTCGGGGAAGGCCTCTGGCCCGTTGTCGGCGGTGAAGATGAAGATGGTGTTGTCACGGATGCCGAGCTCGTCTACGGCGTCCAGCAGCATGCCGTTGTAGTGGTCGATCTGGGCCAGCATGTCCGCCCAGCGCCCGTTGCCGGTCTTCCCCCTGAAATCCGGATGGGGAATCGCCGGATAGTGGGTCGCGGTGTACGGCAGGAACAGGAAGAATGGCGTGCCGCTCTCCGCCTGGCGCCGCATGAAGTCGATCGACCGCTTGGTCAACTCCTGGTCGATCAGGGGACGGTACTCCAGATTCCAGGGCCGTACTTGCCGCGGCGTCTCTCCCTTTTTCGCCTCCAGCACGAACGTCTCCTCTACGCCGCTCTCCGCGTAGCCCTCGAGCTCGGTCCACGCTGATTCGTCGCTGGAGTTGGGGATGCCGTACCACTCGTCGAAGCCCTGGTCCGTGGGGAATCGGCCCTCGGTTTGGCCCAGGTGCCATTTACCGAACATGCCGGTGGCGTAACCGGCCTGTGACAGCATTTCGGCCATGGTGACCTCCCACTGGACCAGGCCATAGACCCCTCCGCCGAGCGGAATCGTCCCATTGCCGGTTCGAATGGCGTAGCGGCCTGTCATGATGGCCGCGCGGGAGGGCGTGCATTGGGCTTCCACGTTGAAGTTCGTCAGGCGCAGGCCTTCAGCCGCCAACTGGTCGAGCCGTGGCGTCGGCGCCCCCCGAACGATCCCACCCCCGTTGAAGCCGGGCTCACCCCAGCCGAAGTTGTCCATGAAGACCAGAACGATGTTGGGCCGGTCCTGAGCGTGTACCGCCGAAACACAGAAGAGCAACGCACAGGTAAATAGGGATTGGATCGTGGTGTTCCGTAATGGTGTAGAGCCGAGCGTCTTCATGGTGTCGATGGCCTCCGAGTGCGGCGAGGGTTGCGTCAATCCTGGTCGAGTCTTTGGGCAGCTCGCTCCTTCTTGTCGTGCTCCACCTTGCGCTTGACCAGCAGTGGCACCAGGGCCACGACAACGGCGACCAGGCTCACCGGGGGTATCCCACCCTGCCACCCCCGTGGCTCTAACCAGCCTTTGATGCCGAGGGCCACCAGGTGGACCACCACCAGGACCAAGGCCACGTAGCCGGCTCGTTGGCTGCGCTTCCACCGCACGCCCCCGATGGCCTTGGGCATCATCGGCAGCGTCGTCACCGCCGGCGACAACAGAAAATAGAGGGCCACCACTCCGACGCTGATGGCGATTTCGCCCTGGAGATTGAGGCGGCCGACGTCGTCGAAATACTTGCCGTAATATGCCGGGGAAAGCAGACTAAGCGAGAACAGTGCGTGCACCCCCGCCAGAAAGAATCCCATCAAGCCGCAGAACTTGATCACCACCAGCCGGAGCGCCTTGTCGTGGTCGTGCCAGTGGATGATCTTGCCGACCAGATAAGAGCTCGCCACGAAAATGACGGCCGCCAGCGAGGTGACCTTGTTGAGAATGAAGAGCGGGAAGTGTCGCCACGCTACGTCGCCGGCGAGGTGATAGCGGATCACCGCGTAGGCGAGTGCGAACCCGAAGACCGCGAAGAACCACTTCGCGGTGGTGGGTTGCCACAGTCTATGCGGCGGCAGTGTTGAATGTTCGTCGCTCATGGTGGCACCTCGCGGTCGTGACTAGCCGAACCGCCCAGCCACGTAGTCCCGGGTGACCTCGTGCTGAGGGGATTCGAAGATGGACTCTGTTTCCGCGAACTCCGCCAGGTAGCCGACCATGGCACCGTCGGCTTCCTCCGTGTTGAAGAAGGCTGTGTAATCGGCCACCCGTCTGGCCTGCGACAGGTTGTGGGTCACGATGACGATGGTGTAGTGCTCCTTGAGGGAGAGCATCAACTCTTCGATCTTCCGCGTGGACAGCGGGTCCAGTGCGGAACACGGCTCGTCCATCAGGATCACCTCCGGCTCGGCCGCCAGCGTGCGAGCGATGCACAGGCGTTGACGCTGGCCGCCAGACAACGACAGCCCGCTCTCGTCGAGCTTGTCCTTGACCTCGTCCCACAGCGCGGAACGGCGCAGACAGTTTTCGACCAATTCCTCCATGTTGCCGGTGTACCGCGTCACCTTGGCCCCGAAGGCCACGTTGGCGAAGATGGATTTCGGAAAGGGGTTGGCTTTCTGGAATACCATGCCGATGCGTCGTCGCACCTCGATCGGGTCGATGTGTCTCGCGTACAGATCTTGACCTTGGTAGGCCACCTTTCCCTCTAGTCGGAAGCTGGGAATCAGATCGTTGAGCCGGTTGAAGCACCGTAGCACAGAGCTCTTG
>JBDHMR010000228.1:0-5195 GCA_039656035.1 Gemmatimonadota bacterium | reverse complement strand
ACCATATATCATCGAACGCTCCAGCCGGGGCGAAAAGACCTACGACATTTTCTCGCGGCTGCTCATGGACCGTATCGTGTTCATGGGTGCCCCTATCAACGACGATGTCGCCAATATCATCATCGCCCAGCTCCTGTTTCTGGAGGCGGATAACCCGGAAAAGGACATCTACCTTTACATCAACTCGCCGGGCGGCATGGTGTCGAGCGGGATGGCCATCTACGATACCATGCAGCACCTGCGCTCACCGATGAACACCATCTGCATGGGAATGGCCGCCTCCATGGGATCCTTTCTCCTGGCGGCCGGCACAGCCGGTAAGCGAAGCGCCCTGCCTCACTCGCGAATCATGATTCACCAACCCTCGGGCGGCGCCCAGGGAACGGCGGCCGACATCGAAATCCAGGCCAAGGAAATTCTCTATCTACGTTCCTCCATGAACGAACTCTACGCCCTGCACACCGGCCAGCCGCTCGAACGAATCGAGCGGGACATGGACCGGGACCGCTTCATGAGCGCCGAGGAGGCCAAGGAGTACGGCCTGATCGACAGCGTCTTTACACCGCGGACCGACGAAACGGACTGACGCCGCACTTGACGGATCGGGATTTAGGCGTATTTCTTGCTTTCTAGGCCCCGACACTCACTGAACGACGAGACTCCATGGCCAGCGACAAGCACCTCCGATGTTCCTTTTGCGGCAAGTCCAAGGACTCCGTCCGCAAGTTCATCTCCGGCCCCTCGGTCTACATCTGCAACGAATGCATCACGTTGTGCAATGAGATCCTGGCCGAAGACGAGGAGCGCGAGGTTGCGGAGGGGATAACCCAGGTCCCCACCCCGTCGGAAATCAATGCCGTACTCGACGAGTACGTCATCGGACAGGAAAAGGCCAAGCGAACCCTGTCTGTGGCCATCTACAACCACTACAAGCGTATCAACTCCCAGCCGGCGCGTGATGACGACGTGGAGCTGGACAAATCCAACATCCTGCTACTCGGTCCCACGGGCGTCGGCAAGACGCTCCTGGCACAGACGCTCGCCCGGATCCTCGACGTCCCCTTCACCATCGCCGATGCCACCACGTTGACCGAGGCCGGATACGTCGGTGAGGACGTGGAGAACATTCTGGTGCGGCTGCTCCAGGCCGGCGACTTCAACGTCGGCGAGTGCGAGCGCGGCATCGTTTACATCGACGAGATCGACAAGATCGCCCGGAAATCTGAGAACCCCAGCATAACGCGTGACGTGTCGGGCGAAGGGGTGCAACAGGCCCTGTTGAAGATCCTCGAGGGCACCATTGCCTCGGTACCACCTCAGGGCGGGCGCAAGCATCCGCAGCAGGAGTACATCCAGATCAACACCAAGGACATCCTGTTCATTTGTGGCGGAGCCTTCGACGGGCTCGAAACCATCATCCAGGCACGCACCGGCACCCAACAGATCGGTTTCGGGGCCACCGTCCAAAGCGACGCCGAGAAGGTGGAATCCTCCCACTACCACGACGTCGAACCGGACGACCTGCTGCGGTTCGGACTCATTCCTGAATTGGTGGGGCGCATGCCGGTCACCGTAGCGCTCGATGCGCTCGACGAGGAAGCGCTGATCAGGATCCTCCTCGAACCCAAGAACGCCCTCACCAAGCAGTACAAGCGGTTGTTCGATTTTGAAAACGTCGGCGTGACCTTCGATCCCAAGGCACTTCAGGCCGTAGCGGAGCGCGCCATCAAACGCGGCACTGGCGCCCGCGGCCTCCGCGCCATCCTAGAGATGGTCATGACGGACATCATGTTCGAAATCCCCGACCGTGAAGACGTCCGGGAGATTGTCATCACCGCCGAGTCCATCCGCGACGGCACTCCGCCGCTGGTAGTCACGGAGCCGCAGGCGCGCAGCAAACGCGAGGCCTGACGGTTTCCAGCGACTCGCCACTCAGACACCTATCGGTTGAGTTCATCGGCAGCTTCCCCTCGGCCGATGTGACCCTCGATCCTCCACTTCCCGAATTCGCGTTCATTGGCCGATCCAACGTCGGCAAATCGAGCCTCATCAACGCGCTACTCCGGCGAAAACGCCTGGCGCGGGTGAGCGGTACCCCCGGCAAGACGACGCTCATCAACGTGTACCGGCTGCCAACCTTCTACCTGGTCGACCTCCCCGGATACGGGTTCGCCAAAGCCAGCAAGACGGCCCGGGCCGGCTACCGAAAACTGATCACCGCCTACCTGAAGGATCGGGCCGATGTGGCCGGACTCGTCTGGCTCCTCGACATCCGCCGCTCGCTATCAGAGGAGGATAAGTGGATGCTGGAGCTGCTCCACTCCCAGGGACACCCCACCTTGATAGTGGTCACCAAGGCGGACAAAATCGGCCGCCAGGAGCGCCAACGGCGCCTTTCCAGCCTGGCCGAGGACTTGCAAGCCGATGCAGATCAGGTGCAACTTGTGAGTGCCAAGACAGGTGAAGGCGTCGCCGACCTTGGGGCAAGTTTGTTGGCTGCCCTTCCCGAAGGAGATTCGTAATGCCCAGTCCTTTCCCGTTACGCGCCGTGTGCATTATCGGGAGCATGGTGCTGCTCGGCGCCGGTCCCGGCGTGGCCCAGGACCAAACGGACGATGGGCTTCCCCCGGCAGGATACGGCCGCCTCAATCAGGACGACCTGTCCGCCGGGGTGCGGACCAGCAGTCTCGACATCCGGGTAACCATCCTTCAGGAAGCGGCCTTGCGCCTGCTGAACCAGGACAGCTACGGCTCGCTCCACCGGCTGGTGGAATCCAAGCGTACCCAAATCGATTCGGTCGCTTCGCTCTACGGAGTGTCGAACCCCGGCCTGCTGATGGTGACGTACTATGCCCTCGCCGAAGGAACCCGGTTCGATGCGCAGCTGATGACCGCCAACGTCAACACCCTGTTCCTCGATCCCGTGGCCATCATTCCCCTCACCACCTCGATTCAGTCGGACCGCTTGTCGCGCCGGCAAAGTGCCATTGGTATTTATGTGTTCACCGACGCGCTGACACCGTACCTCCCGATGACGTTTACCTATGCGGCCACCGCCACCATCCTGTGGAACCGTAATCGTACGGAGAACCTGCTGCGGGAGCGTAATCGGATTCAGTCCCGCGCCATCCAGGATCAAAGCAGCGGAGGGGGCGGCCGGTAAAGCCCAGCCCGTTCTTCTCCTGCCGGATACTTCATGCCGATTCTCCCTCTCAAGACCGTGAGTCTGCCTGACCCCACACGGGGAGCATTCGACGCCTGGCTGGAAGATTTGGGCAGCCAGCTCGCCGCTCCGGATGCGGATTGGTACGCCATCGCCAGAGACACGCTGTTTCAGCTGTACCACCCCGGGCTGACGGACTATGCCGGACTAATAGAGAATCCGGCGACCCCGCTGGCCGCCAAGGCGTCGTTGCTGGCACTCGACCCACACAACGTGACCCTGGAACCGGAATACTACGCCGAGGTCGATGCCGAGAAATTTGGCCGGGTGAAGCCGCTGTTGTGGTTGTGGCAGCGATTCGATCATTCTCCCGCCGGCGGGAACAACGTTCACCTTGGGGTCGGGTTACGGCGATTGCTGGCGGCGCACATCTTTGCGCGCTGCGGCCGGAACTTCAAGTGCTTCCAGTTCACTGAGGTGTCTTACGGCTACAACCTGGAAGTCGGCGACGACGTCGTGATCCACCGGCACGTCCTGCTGGATGATCGTGGCGGCATCACCTTGGGTGACCGTGTCAGCATCGCCGATTATGCCAACATCTACAGCCACACCCACAGCATCGACGACCAGAAAGACGTTACCAACGCCCGAACGATTCTCGAGGACGACGCCCGCATCACCTATCATGCCACCGTCCTTGCCGGCACCCGAGTGGGCACGCACAGCATGGCCGTAAAATCCAATGCTCCGCCGGAGGCGCGGTCCACCAAACTGGTGCCGCACCACGAGGGAGACCGGGGCTCCTGACCATACTGACGGCCACAGATACCCTATCGATCATCGGCATCGCCGTAATCGCCGTACTTGTGGCCGCCACGGTAGGCGCGGTGCTCGTCGGAAAGACGCGGCGCCTCAACGCTCTAGTGGACAGTAGGGAACGCCAGTTGGCTCAGTTCTCGACGGAACGGGACCGGTACGCCCGGCAGCTCGACCAGCGAATCAACCAAATCTTTTCGCTGCAGGAACTGAACTACATCCTGTCAGAGTCGCTCCAGGAAGACCGAATCGTGACCCAAATCGCCAGCTACGTAGCACGATTTCTGGGCGCGGCGGGCTCCAGCATCCTCCTGGTAGACGAACGCACTGAGGAGCTTCGGATCGCCGCCGGCGAAGGCACCCTGGAGGCCTTCGTCGGCAGGCGCCTTCCCGGACAGTCAGACGGGATCATCACCAAGGCTATCGGCGGGGAGCGACTCGAAGTAGTGGGCCAGGCGGGGGAGCCCGAAATCGTCTTGTTCGACGGCTGCTCGGTCCAGACCGCCGCGATAGCCCCCCTCACCGCCCACGGCGTCACCATGGGCGCGATCCTGGTGACGGATACCAATGAAAGTGAATTCAGTACAGAGGACATGTGGTTGCTCTCCACCGTTGCTACGCAGACGGCGGTGGTCCTGGCCAACAGTCGCTTCTTCGAGATGTTCCGTCGGGGCAAGGAAGAATGGGAAACCACATTCGACGCGCTGACCGAGAGCATTGCCATCGTCGACGGAGAGGGGGTGATGCGACGGGTGAACAGCGCCCTCGCCAAGCTACTGGGGCTTCCTGAGCCCTCCCTGATCGGCAAATCCTTCACCGACACCGTCTTTGGCTCAGCGGCAAAGATCCCCGACTCGCTCAAGGCGGCGCGGAACGGCGAACGCCCGCAGCCCGAGATCGTCAGGTCGCTTCCGCTGCAACGAACAATCCGGGTCACGGCCGCTCCCCTGCCCGAAGACGAGCGCGCCAGTGACACCATCGTAGTGCTCATCGAGGACGTGACCGACCAACGGGCCCTGGAAGCCCAACTCATTCAGAACGAGAAGATGGCGGCGGTGGGTCAGTTGGTGTCGGGCGTGGCCCACGAATTGAACAATCCGCTAACGTCCATCTCCGGCTTGTCGGAATTCTTGCTCGAGCCCGGGCGGATGCCGGAATCGCACACCGAGCACATGCGGATAATTCACGAACAGGCCGAGCGTGCCGGTCGGATCGT
>JBDHMR010000227.1:0-3988 GCA_039656035.1 Gemmatimonadota bacterium | reverse complement strand
GTATAGAGGGTTGGCTTCCCGCCGTCAGCGGGAAATCTGATCAGCGTGGTGGGCGGATGGGCCCGATTGGCCTCGGGGAGGTCGGCGACGGGTGGGTCGGCCTGTCCGCCGCAGCCGACGGGCCCGACCAGGAGCAAGAGGGAGAGTCTCAGTCGCCAATTCACGTGAGCAAAGATAGGTGGGGAAGGGGTCCCCGGGCCACCCCGAAAGTGGCTCATGGCGCTCGAGAATAACTACTCGTGTTGGTCGCTAGAACGAGGGACCGAAGCTGATGATCCAGTAGTTGCTCACCGTCGGCCGGTTCAACGGAAACGCCCAGTCAGCTCTGAGGATCATGATGCCGAAGACGTTGGTTCTGAGGGAGAACCCCACCGCCGTCGAAGGCGTGCGAACGGTGAACGGGTTGTCGCCAGGCCGCCGCTGGAAGGCCAGGGTGCTGCGCTGGTCCCAGGCGATTCCGACGTCTCCCCAGATTGCGCCTTCGATGGGTGGCACGCCTGGCGGCACCCACCCGAACATCGGGCTCAGCAGGGGAAATCGTATCTCGGCCGAGGCGACTGCGATCTGGCTGCCGACCAACCGGTTGACCTCTTCGCATACTCCTATGCCCACGCATTCGTTCCGGTAGAACGACCCCGCTGTGTATCCGCGGACAAGGTTGGAGCCTATGTTGGCGTTGAAAGTCGTGCCGGCATCCCGTCCGAACTGGCCGTAGTAGAGGAACCGTGTGGCCAGGACTACCGGCCCGGCGAGGCCATCGTAACGACGGAAATCCGCCAGTCCCTGGGTAAACTGCCACCCGCCGATCGACTGCGCGATCTCGAACCGATAACGGCCACCGTAGAACGGGGTCCCGAAGTAGCCGAACAGGGTGTTGTCGAACGCTATCGCAATCGATGGCCTGAAAACCATCGTATTGTCGATCGTCGTCTCGGTGACGAAGGGTTGAGCTGTTCTGAGGCCGGTATTGGCATCGAACGGTTCGTTGAACGACAGGATGGCGTCGTTGATGTGAGATATGGCAAAGCCGAACTCGAGTCTCTTGAACCGGTTGAACGGCCGGTAGGCGTTCACGAACACCTCCCGCTGAATTATCCGGCGGGTGTTGTTGACCAGCGTGTTCTGGTTGAACCCGGTATTGGGGATCACGAAGCCACGAGCCGCGTAGAAGTACGGCTGCTGGCTGGCGCCCACGCCCCAATTGATCCGCCGGGACATGTTGAAATAGGCGGCGTAGACTTGCGCCTCCTTGATACGGCCATTGATGGCGGCGGACAGTACCATCTGATGGTTGCCCAGCATGTCGCCCAGGACGATGGCGCTCCCGCCGTAGAAGCCACGGCCGAAGTTGTCCCTCGTGTAGCCTATGGTGGGCCTGGCCACGTACTCTGGAGCCAGTTTCGGTTTGTACTTGTTGACCGAGAACTGTGTGGTATCCGGCAAGTGGTAGTCGGCCGAGTCGAGCAGGGCCTCGATATCGAGCGGCCGCTGCTCGGGGGTAACGGAATCGACCGACGGGTTGATTTCTCCCGCCGCGCGGAACCCGCGTGATGTCCGGTAGATCGATCCGCCACCGAGCACTTCCGGGCGCTGGGTTGTGGTGTCCTGGGCCGTGCTGTCCAGGGCGGGCTCCGGATCCGTCAACACCGGCGTCACCCGGCGCGGCAGCAGTTCACCGCCGGGAACGGGCTCCATCCGCGCCGCGGCGAAACTAACCAGGGCGCTGTCCGCCGCCGATGGCGCGGTGTACGGTGAAGTCTTGAGCTTGCGCGGGTCGGTAATCGAATAGACCGACGTGCGCTGTCCGGAGTAGTAGACGAACGCCAACCGGTCGGCCTGACGGGCCCAAGTCAGGACCGGCGACATGGCCGTGGCCGACTGGCTCCCGGTGTAGAAGTTGGTCAACTGGTACAGCGCCCGGTCGTCAAAATCGTAAAGGTAGATGTTGCTGATCCCGGTCCGGTCCGACACCAGGGCCACCGAGCGGCTGTCCGGTGCCCACTGGGGCGAGATGTTCTTGCCATGCTCCATCTGGGGCAGGATCTCCACCCTTCCTGACTCCAGATGGTACAGGGCCACCCGGAAATTGCCGAACCGGAGATTGTTGAAGTCGGTGTTGGGGCCCCGGTCGGTCACGAAGGCAATAGTCCGGCCGTCGGGCGACCAATCAGGTTGCAGGTCGGCGAACTTGTCGTTGGTCAGCTGCGTCAACCCGGTGCCATCCCGGTTGATCACGTAGAGGTCGGAGATGCCACCGACGTTACCGGAGAAAACCAGCCGGCTCCCGTCCGGGCTCCAGGTAGGGTTGGTGAGTCCATTCAGCCCAATCTTGAGGCGGGATATTTCCTTGCCACGGTCGTTGAGCAGGACCAGGTCATCCTGGGCACCCCGTTTTGCTGCCAGGGCCAGGAGTTCGCCGTCGGGCGACCAACTGCTGCTGGCATTGAGATAGCGGAACGTCTCGTAGTTGGAATCGAACGTCGATTTGACCAACCGACGCTTTACCTCGCCCGTGACTCCGTCGGCCAGGTACATGTCTACGAAGTAGAAGTCCTTCTCACTGAGGTAGGCAATCTTGGACCCATCGGGCGACAACGCCGGCGCCACGTGCAGCCTCCCACCAGACCGCTCCATCGTGAGCAGGGGATCCGCCACTGAGGCCGCCGTCTGCCTGTCGCCCAGTTCAGGGAGATACGTCTTCTGAACGTGGTCACGCCACTGGGCGGACAACTGGGCCGTCGAAATACCCAGCACCCGGTTGAAGGCGCCTTCGATCCCCCCGGTGATGGTGCTCTTCAGCAGCGCGCCGACAGCTTCGTCTCCCCAGCGCTCGCCGATATACGCCATCAAGGCGTGGCCGAATCGGTAAGGGAATATGTAGGGGTCGAACGTGAGCGCCTGGATGCTGGGCAGGGTGCCCTCGCCGGCCGCGTCGCGCAGCCACATGGCCGTCTCGGGACCGATTTCACCAAGTGACAGGTATTCCGCCATCCCCTCCACGAACCACAGGGGTGGATTGATGGCGATCAGTGTGGCGAGCCCGGCGCCGGGTTTGCCGTCGCTCCAGATGTCGTACTGGAACTGGTGAACCATTTCGTGGGTCAGCACGTGCTCGAACTCCGCGTACGACCCGGTGAACGGCATGATGGCGCGGTGCTTCAGGAAATCGGTGACACCACCCGTCGCCTCGTTGATGTCTCCCGAGAGCGCGTTGGTCTGCTGAAAATCCGAGTGAGAGGCATACAGAATTATCGGCTTCCGGTCCTTGAAATTGTGATTCATGATCCGGGACAGCCGGGCATAGGAACGCTCCGCCATGCGGGCGGCGTCCATCGCCGCTTCGCGCTCCCGCTCGTAGAAATAGACGTCGAAATGTTCGGTCTGGATGATCTTGAAATCGAAACTGGTCCACTGGACCTTGTTCTTCCCGAAGTACTGGGCGCTGCCGATGGCAGGGGTTGCCACCATTAGGGCAAGCGCGAGTCCGGCTATGCGTAACTGCATACACGCTCCTACGTAGTCGAGCTGAACTCCAGCTCCGGTGCGTCACTCCACAGACGCTCCAACTGATAAAATGCTCGCGTTTCGGGATGGAACAGGTGGATCACGAAATCCACGTAGTCCAATAGTACCCATCTCCCGACCGTGAGACCTTCCACGTGGTGCGGTCTCTGCCCCTCCTTACGGAGGGCTTCGACCACCGCGTCGGCGATCCCCCGGACGTGAGCGTCGGAGGTCCCTGTAGCAATGACGAAGAAGTCGGTGGCATCGTTCACATCTCGCACGTCCAGGGCCAACAAGTCCTGCCCCTTCAGTCCGTCGATCGCCGCCATTGCCATTCCTATTGCATCGGGCACGCTGCGGTGGGAGCCTTGTCTGGCCGGCTTGGCGGTCATGCCGTCCCGCCCGCGGCGGGATTGTCCGGCGTGCCGTCCTCGACCTGGTAGAAGACGGCCCAGGCTCCGATTCCCACGTGCGTGCCCATAAC
>JBDHMR010000226.1:0-9457 GCA_039656035.1 Gemmatimonadota bacterium | reverse complement strand
TGTACTACTGTGTCGTGCATGGCCTTCCCGGTAGGAGCGGCATGTTCGGCACGGTGACAGTGATGCAGGCGGGGGCAGCGGGGGCAGCGAGGTAAGCGAGGGCTGACCCGCTTGCCCGACCTACCGCAATCTCCGGCCTATCCCCTATACTTGGTTGCATGACTCAACGGGCAGCCTGGCGCACCTCCCTCTACGAAATCATCTTCGGCCACGAAACGCCCGCGGGTCGGGCGTTCGACGTTGCCCTGATCGTTGCCATCTTGGCGAGCGTGCTCGCCGTGATGCTCGACTCGGTGAGCGCGATCCAGCAAAGGTTTGGACCCCTGCTGTACGCCGCCGAGTGGGGCTTCACCATTTTGTTCACGATCGAGTACATCCTGCGGCTTGTCTGCAATCCGCGACCGCTGAAGTATGCCACGAGCTTCTTCGGCGTCATCGATCTTCTGGCAATCTTGCCGACCTATCTCGGCATCTTCTTCCCCGGCAGCCGCTATTTGGTGGTCATTCGAATCCTGCGGGTGCTCCGGGTATTCCGCATCCTCAAACTGGTGCAGTACATCGGAGAGGCCGATCATCTCATGACCGCGCTCCGGGCCAGCCGGCGCAAGGTGGCGGTCTTTCTCCTGACCGTGCTGACGTTGGTGGTGATACTCGGCTCGCTCATGTACTTGGTGGAAGGCTCGGAACACGGCATCGACAGCATTCCGCGAGGCGTCTACTGGGCCATCGTTACCCTCACGACAGTCGGCTATGGCGACATCTCCCCAGAGACTCCACTGGGTCAAGCCCTGGCCTCGGTGGTAATGATCATGGGCTACGCCATCATCGCCGTCCCGACCGGCATCATCACCGTCGAGTTGGGCCGGGTTCAGCAACGGCAGATGGTACAACGGACCTGCTCACAGTGCGGCAGGGAGCAGCACGATAGCGATGCGCGGTACTGTAAGGTTTGTGGTGGCGTGCTGGCTGAGAGTGATGCTGGTGGGGCTTGAGGAGTGGGACGGACTGTATGTAGGGAGTGCGGAGGGAGCTGCCAGCTGCCAGCCGACAGCTGATAGCCGACAGCCGTGGTCTTAGTGCTTCCGGCTCATATCCCACTTCGCCAGCGCGTAGAGCACTTCGGCCGGGCCGCAGTCAAATTGGAGCCGCACCAGCACCACGTTGCCGTCCGCACCCCGTTCGACGGTTATGCCCACCGGGTCCGGCAGGCCCGCGTCCTGGGCAGCGTCCAGACTGGACTTGATGGCTCGGGTTTCATCGGTGGTGACTATGTCTGGTTGCAACGGAAGCGTCATCATTGGAGCATCTCCCGGCGAAAGACGTCAGGCCCGTGGTTCTCTTACCCCGTTTCCTTTCCTATTAATAGAGCAAGGCCTGCGCCACGCTAAAGGTTCCCCGGTCCCTAGGCAAGTAAATCCCTTACCACCAAGAGGTTATACCAAGGGCAGTACCCCATTCCCCCGAAAAAGCCGGCCCCGACCAGCCGTCAACCAGATTCCAGCTCCGATCCCCTAGCTCCCAGCTCCCACGGCTAACTACCGATTCCCAAAGCCCCTCTCCCAGCCTCCCGAAACGCCCGTTTCACGCCCCCGGGCCCCAGTTTGACGCCGCCGAAGACGCGAGAAACGATCAACAGGCCCTCAGTGTCGTTGCGACGCAGCAGTTCCAGCAGTGCCATCCCGGGCCGGCCCACCTCGCCGTCGTCCCGGGCCTGCTCCACCAGCCGGCCATTCTCGTCGTGGAACCGACAGGCCCACACGTGATGATTGGCCTTGCGGAGTTTCTTCCGCCTGGCCGCCACGACTGCTTTGACTTCATCGAGAGATGCGACCGGCCGTGCCTCCGCCAGGAAGCGTGAGCGCTGCTCCGTGATCTGGTACTCGGCGGCTTGGATAGGAGGCATGGCCGGGAAGGTAGTCGGGCGGTCAGGCGGTCAGTCGGACAGGCGGTCGGAGGCCACCTGCCACTAGCCACCAGCTCACAGCTCCACCCCGCAACCATATCCCCCCTCACCCCGTACAGTTCAAATACGCTCTCCAGTCAACGGTGAAACAATGGAACAACTACTCCGGGACCTCAGGATCGCCTTCAACGCCCTCAGGCGCCGGCCGCAATATGCCCTCCTCGTAATCGGCACCTTGGCGCTGGGTATCGGCGCCGCTACGTCCATCTTCAGCGTGGTCAACGCCGTCCTCCTGTCCGGCCTGTCCCACGCCGACTCGGAGCGGCTGGTCATGTTCCGGCTCAACGCCGGCGACGTTCGGGGTTTCCCTGCTGCGTCGACCGGCGAGCTGGCACTGTTCCAGGATGAGAGCCAGACTCTGTCCGACGTGAGCGGCACCGGCTTCTCCTTCACCCAATACGCCGTCATCGACGGCGAGGCCATCCCGCTCGAAACCACCTTCGTCTCCGCCAACATGTTCCCCATGCTCGGCGTCCAGCCGGTGCTGGGCCGCCTGTTTACCGAAAAAGACGAGGCTGTTCCCTTCGGCCAGAGCGGCACCACGATCATCAGCTACGAAATGTGGCAACGGCATTTTGGAGGCCGGCCCGAGGTCGTCGGCAAGAGCCTCCGGGGCGAGGGCGGACCAAACCAGCCAGCCCCTGAGATCATCGGCGTGTTGCCCAAGGGATTCCGGCTCGAGCTGGGACCGCTCTCCCGCATGGACGGCACCATCGACTCGTGGGTCGCCAATCGCATCCCGCCTCAGTGGTCCAACCGCTTCATACGTGTCATCGGACGGCTGGCGCCCGGCGTCTCTCTGAAAGAGGCTCAGCTCAGCTCGAGATGGACGTGATGATGGCCCGGGTGATCCAGGACCACCCCGAGGCCGACGCGGACGGCCCCAACCCGCGTTTTGAATTGGTCCCACTGCACGCCGACATCGTGCGCGAGGTACGTCCCGCCATCCTCATTCTGTTTGCCGCGGTGGGCTTGGTGTTTCTGGTGGCGTGTGGCAACGCCGCCAGCGTGTTGCTGGCCCGGACGTCCATGCGCCAGGCCGAACTGGCCGTGCACAACGCCCTCGGCGCCGGCCGCTGGCAGATTGCCCGGTTGGTGCTCACCGAATCAATGGTTCTGGCGGTCGTTGCCGGAGTGCTAGGCGGCGCTATCGCCTACGTGGGAATCAAGGGGCTGCTGTTCATCGACCCAGGCACCATCCCGCTGGTGGAGGGTGTGACCCTGGATCCGACTGTGTTGCTGTTCGCCGTCGGCTTGTCGATGGTAGCCACGTTTCTGTTTGGCCTGATGCCGGCGTTGCACGCGGCGTCGACCGAGAAGATGAACGACAGCCTGCGACACGGCGCCCGGATCGGCGGCGCCGTCGGCAAGCGAGCGCGGCAGATGTTGGTGGTGTTCCAGGTGGCCTTCTCCATCGTACTACTGACAGCCACCGGGCTTTTGGTGCGCACCTTCGTCAACCTGCAGACCACGGACTTGGGGTACCAGGCGGAGAACGTCATCACCTTCCGTGCCCGGATCGACAACGCCAGTTTTCCGTTCAACGACCTGGAGAACAACTCACGCAACGGCTGGAGAAGATTCCCGGCGTTACCGCGGCCGGTGGCGTCAGCGTCGTGCCGCTCGATGGCCAGAACAACCTGCTCAGCTTCAAGGCCGACGGCCAGGTGGGCGAGCAAAACGCCGATTTTCGCTGGGTACTCCCGGGCTACTTCGAGACCATGCGCACTCCGCTGCTCGCTGGCCGGCACCTTACGAATGGGGACAACGAGGGGCTGCAGCCGGTGCTGGTGATCGACGAGATGCTGGCCGAGCGCACCTGGCCTGGTGAGGACCCGCTGGGGAAATGGGTATCATGGAGCTTCAACAACCAACCGCGCCGGGCCCAGGTGGTGGGCGTGGTGGGGCACTCCCGGATTCTGTCGGTGGACGATCCCGGCCGGCCCCAGATCTACCTCCCCTACGCCGACGTCGGGTTCGGCAACTTCAGCATGGTGGTTCGCACCGAGCGCCACATGGCCGATGTCCTGCCGTCACTGCGGCTGGCGGCCAAGGAAGTCGGCACCGGGCGGGTGATCGACGTGGTGCGCCCCCTAGACGACTACGTGGCCGCATCCATGGACTCCTATCGCTTTGCCCTGTTGCTGATGGCCGCGTTGGGTGTGGTGGCCATCGTGCTGACGGTGGTGGGCGTCTATGGCACCGTCTCCTACCTGGTGGCGCTCCGCACCAGGGAGATGGGGATCCGCGTAGCGCTCGGCGCCCAAGCCGGGGAAGTGGTCATGCTGAACCTCAAGGAAGGATTGGCGCTGACCGTGGCTGGAGTAATGGCGGGAGCCGTGGTGATGCTGGGAATGGGCCGGTTCATGGCGGCGATCCTGTACGACGTGGCGCCGACTGATCCCACGACCTTTGCCTCAGTGGGAGTGGCCGTGGTGGGATTGGGAATGTTGGCGTCGTTCGTGCCAGCGCGACGGGCGTCGAAAATCGATCCATTGCAGGCGCTGCGGGAGGAGTGATGACAGCGGGGGCGGCGGGGGCAGCGAGAGAAGCGGGGGCAGTTAACAGCGAGGGACCGTCGCTTTAGCGACATCAGCCGAGCCTCGGCTTTAGCTGAGAGACAGATGATCGATAGTCAGGAAGCCCCGACCAGCGGATGCTGATCGGGGCTTTGTCTTGTGCTGCGTGACGTGATGCGAGACGCTCAGTCGGATTCCCACGGCACCGGGCTGCCCTCGACTCGGCGCAGCGTGAACATGGTCCCACTGATGAAGAACTCCCCCGAATAGGTCAAATGCAGGGTGTTCCCTCCAGCGATGTGCACCGTGGCCGTGGCCAGGTCGTCGGGAAAGCCACCCATGTAGTTCGGGTCTTTGGCCACATAGGCTCGAAGGGTGAGTTGGTCGCCGTCCACGTCATAGCGCCCTGAATTGGCGATGAACGAGCCGTAGGCGGTGAGACGGTCGGCTTCGGTCTGTGATCCCTCGACATACTGTTCGCGGGGCTCTGAGCCGGGGACGAACATGACGCTGTAGTGGGTGCTGGTGAAGAGGTACAACCCGGGCTGCGCCTCAGTTTCATTGCCCGACGCATCGGTGATGCTGGTAACGAGCCAGGCTCCTTGCAGGTCCACGTCCTGTGCCGGGGCGGGCCGCCACGCGGCGGATACCACGGTCAGCATGGCGAGTAGTGATACGATACGACGCATGAAGATCTCCTTAAGTTTGGGCAGAAGCGCCTAACCTGTCGTGCAACCGGCGCCTCCGCAAGGCCTCGCCACTGGCAGGGAGGATGGGGAGACCCTATGCTATGGCAATTGGCAATTGGCTCCCAGCTCCCTAACCCAAAGCCTAGAGGCTCCCATGAAATATGACCTCGACCGCGGCCTGGAACTCCTCGAGCGCACACCCGCTACGCTCGAATCCATCCTTGCCGGGTTGTCGGCCGAGTGGCTCGCCGCGGACGAAGGGCCCGACACCTGGACTCCGTGGGACGTGGTGGCTCACCTGACCGATCTGGAACGCACCGACTGGCTGCCCCGGGTCAAGCTCATCCTGGAGCACGGCCGCCGCCGGATATTCGATCCAATAGAACGAGGGGCGTTCCGCGCCAGGCTCGAGGGTCGCTCGATCGAGTCGCTACTGGAGGAGTTCGCCACGCTGCGGCGGGACAATCTGGAGACGCTGAGAGGCTTGGAATTGGGGCCCGACCAGTTGGCCCTTCACGGCGCCCACCCAACCCTGGGGGATGTCCAGCTGCATCAGTTGCTGGCCGCTTGGGTGGTGCATGATCTCACGCACATCACGCAGATTGTGCGGGTCATGGCCAAGCAGTACGACTCGGCCGTGGGACCGTGGAAGGAGTATTTGACGATACTGACTCGGTAGGTGTCGTTGGGATTCCGGAATCATGCCTCGCTACCGCCTCGGCGTTTCCGCGGGGAGATCAACCTGGCCTTGCAGCGCCGCCACCGCCGACCGCGCCCGCTCGACTTGCGGCTGTACCACTTCGTCGCCGTCCGACCAGGCGTCGATGAACAGTTGATACATCTCGATGGCCTTGTCGCGATCGCCCAACTGTTGGTACAGGGCGCCTCGTTCGGCCCACGACCGCACCTGCAGAGATGGACTGCCCACCCGGACGCGGGTCGAGTCCAGTCGGCCGTAGACGTCGATGGCCGTGGCCGGATCGCCGACTCGTACCAGGAGATCGGCCCAGGCAAAGGAACGGACACCTCCCGGATCGCCACTGAACTCCAAATCGTCGGCCTGGCGCACGTGTTGGTCGATCTGCGCGAGGGCGTACGCCGTGTCGCCCCGCGCCAACGCCAGGTGGGCGTCCATCGTGCGCCATGTCCGGAACCCGGTGGTGTCGATATTGTCCAGGAATCGTGACAGGATGGTCGTATCACGGGTACTGAGATAGGCCTGCAGCAGCGTGGAACTCGTGGCTGCCATGGCCTTCTGCCATGCAGCACTGTCACTGGCAAACAGCGAGTCCACGGTGTCCATCCACCAATACGCCAATCGTCTGGCTTCGTCGGGGTCGACAGCTAGTCCGGCCGCCATCTGGAAGTCGATGAGTTCACCCAGCAAGGAGACCGGGAGTTCGATGCCACCGGGACCGTTGGCCACATCTGACATTCCCGCCACTACACTCAGTATCTGGTCGAGGAACACCTTGATTCGATCGATTCGGGCCCCCGCACCCAGAGCGGCGAACGCTGCGTCCGGCCCCTGGTCAGTAAGGAGCGTACGTAGCGACGTGGGATCATCGAGCGCCAGAGTGATGGTGTCAGCCGCTTGAGCGTACTTCCCTTCCTGGAGCAGGAGGGTCGCTTCCCAGATACGGGCTTGCGTGGTGTCGCCGCTGGCCCGCAAGGCGCCGAGTTGGTTGCGCGCCTCGCTGAATCGTTCACGGTCGATCAACGACTTGATCAGTTCCGATCGGGCCAGCGCAGACTGGGGAGACGCATCGACCCAGGCATAGGCGACGTCTATCTGTTCCGACTGGGCCTGTTCCCGGATGCGGTCAACCTCGTCCGCGCCATACCGCGCGGCGAGCTCATCCTGGCTGGCGTATACGGCCGAGTCGGCCAAGCACAGCCAGGGTGTATTGGCGGCGCAGTTCCCCAGCGCGTCGAGGATGTGACGGTAGGCCAGGAGGTAGCGCGGATCGATCTCGCGGGCGCGCTGGAAGGCGTGCAGCGCCTTCCCCATGTTGCCGTACTCGGGTTCGTGCGGGAAGCGGCTGGCGTTGTCGTGGAAGTGGGCCTCGCCCAACTGGTACCACGCTTCGACGTCGGTCGAATCGTTGGCGATCAGCTCTTCGGCGAGTTCCCGCGCCCGCGGGAGATCACCGTTCTCATAGGCAACGTAAAATTGCACCAGCGTGCGGACGCTAAGCGCTGTGCGCCTGCGCCTTGGCTGCCCAGGCCTTGCGACTCGCCGGCGTAGCCTCGAGCCCGGCCCAGCCGTCGACGTCGCGTAGCCTGAGATACGCCAGCGCAAAAGTGGTATCGATCTCGACGGCCAGGGTGAAGGCCTCCCGCGCCTCGTCGATCTCGAATTGCTGCAACGCCTCCGCCCCTCGGAGGTAGGCCCGGTAGGCCTCCAGTGAGTGCGTCGTCTGGGCGACCAGGCCGGGTCTTTCTCCCGGGGGTGCACCGCTGACACTCAAGACGCGGGCCGCCAACGAGTCGAACACGGGGCGTGGATCGGCATCCCGTCCGGCTCGCACGATCTCGCTGGCTATCCGGTCGCCCGTTTGGACGTCGTGCACCTTGGCTTCGATCGAGAGTGAGTCTCCCTCACGCCGGATGTCGCCCAGCACCAGCGTCCCCACGTTGGCATCCTTCGCCATCGCCTGGGCGGCGTCGAAGTCGAGGTCGCGCGCCGAGTCGACGCCTCGGCGGTGCATCAGGGAGCTGGTGCGCTCGTCATCGTAGACCCGCATGTCCTCCCACTGGGCGATGGCCAGTCCCAGGAGGTTCATCGAGGCGTCTTCCCAGTAGTCCTTGTCGCTGTCCGCCGTCTTGTTCTCGAAGGGGAACACGATGAGGCTGTGCCGGGGATCGCCCTCGACCGACCAGCCACGCGGCCACAAAGCCACCGCGGCTGCCGCCACCACCACGACCGCAAAGGCTCCGACCATCAGGCTGCGTTTGCGCGGCTGCGCCACCGGGCCCGACAGGCTGGTACTTCCGGCACGGAGTGCCCGTTCCATCTCGCCCGCCGTCTGGAACCGGTCGCTTGGTTCCTTGGCCATGGCCCGCTCGATGACGGGCTGCACGCCTACGGTGTCGCGCTCGAGCTTGGGGATGGTAGCCGAGATGGTCTTGGCCACGATTGCCTGGGGACTGGTGCCTTCGAACGGCGGGCTGCCCGCCATCATTTCGTAGAGCACGGATCCCAGGGCATAGACGTCCGTGCGGCCGTCGAGGTTCGTCTCGCCCAGTGCCTGCTCGGGGCTCATGTAAGATGGGGTGCCAATGGCCATCCCCGCCTGGGTCAGTCCCTGACCCCCCGACACACTGATGGCGCGAGCGATGCCGAAATCGGCCACCACCGCGTGGCCATCGGAAATAAGGATGTTGGCCGGTTTGATGTCCCGGTGAACCACTCCCGACCGGTGGGCGAAGTCGAGCGCACCGGCGACCTCTCGGGCGATCAGCAGCGCCTGGTCGGGGTCGAGCTGTCCCTGGCGCACGATCATATCGCGCAGCGACTCGCCCTCCACGAACGGCATGACGTAGTACAGCAACCCGTCCGCTTCACCCGAGTCGTACACCGGAAGGATGTGGGGGTGCTGCAGCTTGGCCGCGATGCCGATTTCCTGGAGGAATCGGTCGTGTCCCACCGAGGCTGCCAGCTCCGGCAGCAACACCTTGATCGCCACCGAGCGCTGATGTTTCAGGTCGGTGGCGAGATAGACCGTAGCCATGCCTCCCCGGCCAACTTCCCGTTCGACCGCGTAACGATCGCCCAGGCTGGCCTGGAGGCGTTTGAGAATATCATCCACGAGGGGAAGATAGGGGTTTGAGGTGGAGAGTGACACCGCCGCGGACGACCCTTGGTGCCGCGTCCTCATATAAAGGAAAGCGCGGGTAGCATTGCTACCCGCGCGTGTTCCCAACGGACTGGCAGGCTCGGGCGCTGAAGAGAACATCGGCCCGGCCGTCGGGAGGGGAGAGGTTTAGCGGAACCGGTACGACCGGTGGCGGAACCGCCGCCTTATCTCGCGCCGGCGCGCTTCATAGCGGCGTTCAGCCCGGCTCACTTCCTGTTGGTACCGGTACTCAGCTTGCCGCACTGCCCGGCGGTGTTTCCTCTGGGCGACGCTCCGGCCAAATCTCCGGCGATCGTGGCGGAACTTCCGATCGGCCCGCTCCAATCGCTGGTGGAGATTTCGTTTGGCCCTTCGCATGTCGCGAAGGAAATTACGCTCGGCCCTACGCAGGGCATCCCGCATCCGGGCGTTGGCGAGCGGAGAGCG
>JBDHMR010000225.1:0-4003 GCA_039656035.1 Gemmatimonadota bacterium | reverse complement strand
TACCAGGCGCTCCCGGAAACCCCGGCCTCGACCCGCGATGTGTCATTGGTGCTGCACCCGGGCGCCACGGCCCAGGCCGTGGAGACCGCTATCTGGGCCACTCGCGGAACCCGGCTGGAGTCGTTGGAGGTCCTGAGCGAGTTTCGGGGAGGCGACCTCCCCGCTGGGAGCCGCAGTGTGGCGTTCCGGCTGACGTTTCGCGATCCCGAGCGCACGCTCAGAGACAAAGAGGTCGACAAGGCATTCCGACGAATCCTGCAGGCGGTACAAAAGCAGGTTGGGGTAGCGCCCAGGGAAGTCGACGGCGGCGCCGCCGGGGAGTGAACTCGTGAACTATCAGCGGCCAGACATCCCCGCTCTCGCGGATTTGGAGAAACTCGTCCGGCACGCCAACGAAGAGGCATCTTCATGGCGCAGCCGCTCGCTGAAGGCTGAGGGCGAGTTGGCCCGGATAAAGGACGAGAGTGGAGCGCTCGGTGGGCCGGAACTGATAGAATCACGCCAGCGGCTGGTTTCGCTGGAGGCGGAAAACCGGGATCTGCGACAGCGGGTCGACGCGGCCCGTCAGAAGATTGCAATTTTGGTCGAGCGAATGGCGTTCCTCGAACGGGAGACCATAGGCGAGGCCTCATGAGTGAAAAGCACGCGGTCCGGGTAACCATCGACGGCGAGGAATTCACCGTGCGCTCCGAGCATCCGCCGGAGTACACTCTGGAGGTAGCCGCCTACGTCGACGAAGCCTTGGCGCGGGTGAGGGAAATGGTACCGATGGCCGATTCGCACAAGGCGGCCATGTTGGCGGCCCTGTCGATTACCGACGAGTTGTTCGAG
Organism: Gemmatimonadota bacterium; assembly: GCA_039656035.1. Taxonomy (GTDB): domain Bacteria; phylum Gemmatimonadota; class Gemmatimonadetes; order Gemmatimonadales; family GWC2-71-9; genus N074bin45. The sequence continues at coordinate 3,172 of JBDHMR010000225.1, read as the reverse complement.
GCTCGGCAGGGCGATCTTGAGGCGGCCGCGCGCATCAGCGCGCTGGCCGACGGGGTTGCCCGGATGCTGCCGCCCGCCAAGCGGGGCCGGCGCACCAAGGGGACGTACGCCCGAACATCCTGAACACCGACACGGAGCCCGGCTCCGTGTTTGGAGATAGATAAATGTCCCAATCGCTCCTGACTTCCCTTCTCGGGGGAGCGTTCGTTGGCCTGGTGGCCACCATAGTCGGTATCCAACTCTACATCAGGAAACAACGCCGGTCGGCGACCGGCATCGTGGCCACTGCTCGGCGCGATGCGGAGAAACTCATGGTCGACGCACGGAAGGATTCGGAGTCGGCCAAGGCCGCCACCATCCTCGCCGGCAAGGAAGACGCTCTGCGGATGAGGGAAGAAGCCGAGCGCGACGCGGAGCGGCGCCGGGAAGATCTCAAACACCAGGAGCGCCGCGCCGAGGAGCGCGACCGCACCTCGGAGCGCCGGGCCGAGCAGCTCACCCAGCAGGAAGAGACGTTAGCGTCCAGGTTGGAGCAGGTTACCGAGCAGCAGGCGGCGGTGGTCAAGGAGGAAAAGGCCCTCGACTCGATGTTGCGCAAGCAGCGCGAGGCGCTCGAGCGGATCAGCGGCATGGGCAAGGATGCCGCTCGACACGAGGTACTTCGCAAGGCGGAAGACGAGGCCAAGAGCGAGGCGGCGGCGCTGGCCCGGGACATCAAGGAGCAAGCCAAGCGGACGGCGGAGAAGGAGGCCACTAAGCTGGTCGCCATGGCGGCTCAGCGGCTTGCCGCAGAGCACACCGCGGAATCGACCGTGGCGGCGGTGACCCTCCCGAGCGACGAGATGAAGGGCCGTATCATCGGACGCGAAGGGCGGAACATCCGGGCCTTCGAAACGGCCACCGGGGTCGACGTCATAATCGACGATACCCCCGACACGGTGGTGATCTCCTGTTTCAACCCCATTCGCCGCGAAGTGGCGCGCCGGAGTCTCGACGCCCTCATCACCGATGGCCGGATTCACCCGGGCCGCATCGAGGAAGTGGTCGAGAAGATGCGTACGGAACTCGAGACCCAACTCGTCGAACTGGGCGAGCAGGCGGCTTACGAAACCGGCGTGCACGGCCTGCACCCGGAGATGATCAAGTTGATCGGGAGAATGCGGTATCGCACGTCATATGGCCAGAACATCCTCGAGCATTCCAAGGAAGTAGCCTGGCTCGCGGGCTCCATGGCCGCCGAGCTCAAGGCCGACGTAGCACTCGCCAAGCGGGGGGCTTTGCTGCACGATGTAGGCAAGGTGCTGACCCACGAGAGCGAAGGGACCCACGTCGAATTGGGCGTGGAGATGGCCACCAAATATGGCGAGTCGGCCCTGGTCATCAATTGTATCCACGCCCACCACGACGATGCTCCTCACGAGTCAGTCGAGTCGGTGCTGGTACAGACGGCCGATGCCATCAGCGGGTCCCGCCCCGGTGCGCGCCGGGAGGCTTTCGAGACCTACGTCAAGCGGCTCACCAATTTGGAGGCTATCGCCAACGCGTTCGACGGAGTCGAGAAGACCAACGTCATCCAGGCGGGCCGGGAGATCCGTGTGGTGGTCCATCCGGAACGGGTGGACGACACCAAGGCCGCCAGTTTGAGCGAGGAGATCGCTCGCAAGGTAGAGACCGAGTTGCAGTACCCCGGACAGATCAAAGTGGTAGTCATTCGAGAAACCCGAGCCGTGGATTTTGCCCGATGAGCGCACAAATCATTGATGGGAAGGCAATTGGCAAGGCCGTCAGAGCGGAGGTCGCCACCGAGGTGGCCCGCCTCACCGAGCAGGGCATCGTTCCCGGATTGACCGTGGTGTTGGTCGGTGAAGATCCGGCGAGCCAGGTGTACGTGCGCATGAAGGGGCGGGCCTGCGACGAGGCGGGGATGAAATCAGGTACGGTCCGGTTGCCGACCACCGTCACAGAGGCGGAGTTGCTGGATGCCATCGACCAACTCAACGCCGACCCCGCAGTGCACGGCATGCTGGTTCAGTTGCCGCTCCCGGATCACATCAACGAGGCCAACGTCCTGCTGCGCATAGACCCCAGGAAGGACGTCGACGGTTTCCATCCGATCAACGTCGGCAAGCTGGTCACGGGCGACCCGTCCGGATTCAAGCCCGCTACTCCCTACGGGGTGCAGGAGATGCTTATCCGGTCCGGCATCGAAACCTCGGGCGCCCACGCCGTGATCGTTGGCCGCTCCAACATCGTCGGCAAGCCGATGGCAAATCTGTTGGTCCAGAAGGCACCCGGCGCCAACGCCACCGTCACCGTCTGTCACTCCCGCACGAAGGACATCAGTGCAGTCACCCGCTCGGCCGACATCCTCATCGTAGCCATGGGCAAGCCCGAGTTCATCACCGCCGACATGGTAAAACCCGGCGCCGCCGTCATCGACGTCGGCATCAACCGGGTCGACGACGCCACCAAGGAAAAAGGCTACCGCTTGGTGGGTGACGTGGCATACGAACCCGTCGCCGAAGTGGTAGCCGCCATCACGCCGGTACCCGGCGGCGTCGGCCCGATGACCATCGCCATGTTGCTGAAGAACACTCTCCAGGCCGCTTCGGCCCTGTGATGAGTGCGCAGGTCGCAGGTCGCACGAGTAGTGCGCAGGTGGTAGCGCTCCCACCCACGACGCACAACGCACAACGCACGACGCACACCCCTGTGCACTAGTCTCCGTGCCCACCCCCTCTCTGTTCGACCAAACACCCGACGAGGCCGCCTGGCCTGTCAGCAAGCTCACGCAGACCGCCAAGCGGCTCGTCGAGAGTCAGATGCCTACCGTGTGGGTGCAGGGTGAAGTAGTCGGGCTCAAGCGCTATTCCAGCGGCCACTGGTACTTCGGTCTGCGGGACGCCGAGGCTCAGGTTCGTTGCGTCATGTGGCGGGACGACGCCAGGCGGGTGAAGCAGATGCCTGATGAAGGGGCCAAGGTGTTCACCTTCGGGTCGCCCACGGTGTGGGCCGAGCGTGGTGAGTTTCGGTTGACGGTAAGGCGGTTGATTCCCACCGAAGGCCTTGGGCTGCAACAGGCCTTGCTGGAACAGACCCGGGCCGCGTTGCAGGCGGACGGGTTGTTCGATCCGGCCCGGAAGCGGCCGTTGCCGCGGATGGCGACCACCGT
>JBDHMR010000224.1:0-4006 GCA_039656035.1 Gemmatimonadota bacterium | reverse complement strand
CCGTATCCGGCCCGACCTGTTGAGTCGCGGCCTGCGATAAAACCGGCGCTGGGGCGGCGAGCGTCAGAAGGGCCGCCGCACATACGCGGATCAAGAACGGTTGGGACACGACGGACAACGTCACGCTTCGAATATACCTCTCGATGGATCCTTTGGAATTCCCCTTCTGCCGCACCAGAGTCCGAGATACCTTACCGGATGCTCAGTGTCACATTCTTGGGAACCGGCGCCGCCATCCCTACGCTCGATCGAAACGTCAGTTCTATCGCCCTGCACCGCGAGGGAGAGATGCTGTTGTTCGACTGTGGCGAAGGCACCCAGCGTCAGATGATGCGCTACGGAGTGGGATTCTCACTCCGCGAAATTTTTTTTTCCCACTATCACGCTGACCACATCCTCGGCCTGACGGGCCTGATCAGGACCATGGGACTCCAGGACCGGACCGATGGTATCACGCTCTACGGGCCCAAACCGGCGCGGAAAATTCTAGATGCGGTGCTGAATGTCGGTATCGAACGGACCAGGTTCCCGGTGGAGATCGTCGAAGTGGCCGCGGGCGATCGACTGGCGCGCGCCGAGTATGACATCGCGGTGTTTCCTACGGACCACCGAGCCAACACTGTCGGTTACTCGCTCGTCGAGCACGACAGGCTGGGGCGGTTCAACCCCGAGCTGGCTCGCGAAGCCGGCGTCCCCGAGGGTCCGATGTGGGGCGCGCTCCACCGCGGCGAAACGGTCGAACTCGATGACGGGTCTCGGATTTCGGCCCAGGACCTGGTAGGGGAGGCTCGACCTGGGCGGACAGTGGTCTACACCGGCGACACCCGCCCCACTCCGGCGGTAGTCCAAGCCGCCAAGGGTGCGGATCTGTTGATCCACGAGGCCACGTTCTCGCACGAGGAAGCGGACCGGGCGCAGCACACCGGCCACTCGACCGCACTCCAGGCAGCCGAAACGGCGCGGGACGCCGGCGCAGGCCGGTTGGTGCTCACCCATATTTCCGCCCGGTACAGTCGGGAAGCTCCTGAAATGAGGGATGAGGCAACGGAGGTGTTCCCCGACACCGAAGTCGCCAGGGATGGCATGGTGGTGGATGTGCCGTTTCGATCCGAGGGCTAACCGGAAAACGGTGGATGGTTGGAGGACGACAATGCGTAATGCTGTGACTCTGGTACTTCTCGTTGCACTGGCCGGTTGCTCAAAAATCACCGTGCAATCGGACTACGACCCTGCGGCACCGTTCGCCAGCTACCGCAGCTTCGCCTGGCGATCGTTGCCGGACACCATCACCAAGCGAACTGCCGAAACCACGGCCAATGAGATGCTGGTCAATTCGCCACGGCTCAACGATCGGATCACCAGTTCCATAGAACAGGAACTGGAAAGCCGGGGCATCCATCAGACGGTTGGCGATTCGGCTGACTTGCACGTGGCGTATTTCCTGAGTGTCAGCCGGAAGTCCGAGGTAAGCCAGTGGTACTCGAACGCCGGTCAGCCGTATGACGGCTGGCATCCGGGGAACGAGGGATACGGGTATGACCAATGGAAGGAAGGGCCGGAGACATCGGTCACCAATACCAATTACTCCCAATCGCTCCAGGGGACGTTGATCATCGATCTGGTCGATGCCCGGACCAACACGATGGTGTGGCGGGGCATGGGTTCGCGGACGATTGACTCTGACCAACCGGGTAAGAACGCCCCCGAGGGCATAAAGAAGATAATGAAGAGCTTCCCGCCTCATTGAGCAATCTGAATCCTTCCGACTGCCACTGCGTATCGGTAGGATATGACCCACAGGCTTCCTCGCGCCGGCAGCGGCTGGTTGCTGGCGCTGGCCGTGGCAGGGGCCGCGTGCCACGACTCCGATACCCTCCACGACTATTTCCACCACGCTACGCTGCACGAGGCGTATCAGGCGTCGTTGGAGCAGGCCGGATTGTTGGCAACCGGCCTGGGTCGAGACTGGATCACCGTCGCGTCTACGGTACTCGATTCTCCGACAGCCATCGAGCTACCCTATAAAGAATCCGGCTACTTGCCGGCCGACTCGGCTGTAGCACTGGCCTATCGGTTCGAGGCACGGCGTGGTGAAGCCTATGTCGTCTCCCTGACGATGTTCGGTCGCCAGCCCTTTCGAGTGTTCGTCGACCTGTATCGGGCTCCGCGCGACAGTCTCGATGCCCCCCGGCACGTGGCTAGTGTCGACAGTTTGTCGCCAAACCTGAGTGGTGTATTCCACCGGGACGGGGCCTATCTGCTCAGGCTCCAACCGGAGCTATTGCGCGGAGGGCGCTACACTCTCACCGTCGAGATCGGCCCTTCGTTGGCGTTTCCGGTAACAGGGAAGGACAGTCGGGCCATCCTGAGCGCTTTCGGGGCCTCGCGAGATGGCGGCCGACGCCAGCACCACGGCGTCGATATTTTCGCCGCAAGGGGAACGCCGGTATTGGCGGCGGCGGCGGGACGCATCACCGGGGTCCGAGAAGGAGGACTCGGTGGCAAGGTCGTCTGGCAACTCGACCGTGACCGGGGACAGTATCTGTATTACGCCCATCTCGACAGTCAGGCCGTGGTTCGTCGGCAGGAGATCGAACCGGGGGATACCATCGGCTTCGTGGGGAATACCGGGAACGCTCGCACCACACCGCCGCACCTGCATTTCGGCATCTATCGCCGTGGCCTGGGCCCGGTCGATCCTTGGCCGTTCCTGCATCACCCGGCCACCAAACTCGAGCCGATCAAGGCGGACACCACATCACTGGGGCATTGGATCCGCGTCCACCGGACAACCGCCGTACGAAATGAACCCCGGGCCGAAGGTGAGGTGATTACTCGCGTGCCACGGCATGCCCTCATGAAGGCTCAGGCCGTGACCGGCTCCTGGTTCCGAGTGACCCTTCCCGACGGCGTTGTCGGATATGTACCCGGGGATGTAGCCGAGCGGGCCGACAGACCGCTGAGCCAACGATGGCTGACGGCCGGCGAACCGCTGTTCGATGCCCCCACCCCGAACGCTGCCTTGGTCGTTGCCGCTCCGATGGATGTCGTAGTTTGGGTATTCGGACGCTACGCGGAATACGAATTCGTTCAATTGGCCGGGATTCGAGCCGGTTGGGCTGGCCGGTCCGAGGACGCCTCTCTCGGACGGTGACGCGTCCACCGATTTGTCCCGTTGCGGTAACTCTGTAGCCATTCGATCTTTCGGCATCGCCGACCACCAACGCAGCAAGGAGGTAGCTGATGCGTCGAGTAAGCGCCGTGACGTTCATGATGGGGATCCTTGCGCTGGGGAGCGGAAGCCAGGCTGAAGCCCAGATCGAAGGCATAGGTGTCCTGGTAGGGCCGGCGTTCTCCAGCTTCCGGGGGAACGGCTCGGAAGGGTTCAATACGCATACGGGTTTTGCGGCCGGCGGCTTCGTCAACCTTTCATTGAACGGGGCGATTGGGCTCCGGCCGGAGTTTCTCTACGTCCAGAAGGGTGCCACACTCAACACCACGCCGTCCACGACCTACAAGATCGAGTATTTCGAAGTCCCCGTATTGTTCACGGTGGACGTCCCCATGGATGGTGTCCTGGGCGTGCAATTCTATGCCGGTGGGCAGGTATCCATCCTCTCCAAGTGCAGGGCTGACAACCAGGGTGGGGCAACCGACTTCCCGTGCGCCGCCGCGAACCCTCCCCTGCCCGTCAACAGTACCGACTGGGGTCTCATTTTCGGGGCGGAATTGGCCATCAAGATGTTCTTGATTGACGTGCGCTACGACATGGGCATCAGCCAGATCGTCGACGACCCCAACATCAATCTCAAGAATCAGGCGATCATGGTGTTGGGTGGGGTGATGTTTCGGTTTCCGGGGATGGGGGGGTGAGAGTGCGGATTGCGCGGTACGGAGTGCGGAGGGGTTTGCTGGCGCTGGCTGTGGCTGGTTGGGTGCTTTCTCCGGCGAATCTGAGTGCCCAGAAAGAGGTGGGTCAGCTTGTTGTCGAGTTGATGCAGGCTTC
>JBDHMR010000223.1:0-4006 GCA_039656035.1 Gemmatimonadota bacterium | reverse complement strand
CCGAAGACCCTACCCGTTCGCCCGGGACTGACGGAGCCGACGCCAAGGGCTTCCTGCGCCAAGGGGGGCGGGGGCTGTTGCTGTCGTTGTACGCGGCCCTCCGGAGCCTGAAGTTGTACCCCGTCGAAAACGAGACGGTGCAGAAGGCACTGGACGAACTGATGACCAGCACGCGCACGTTGCTCGACGCCGAAGGTGAGATCGAAGTTCGCATGGCCGGCGACTTCATCTTCGTCAACTCGACGCGTCTGCGGCTCGAGTTGGACAACTATGCGTCCTTCAGCCAAATCCTCTCCTTATTCCGCACTTTTGATGTTGGCACCTTGGAGGTCGGCCCCGATGTCGAACGGCGGGAGTGGCAAGTGCTCCTGAGCCTGCTCCTGAGTCTGTCGACTCGGGAGGATCCTGAAGAACTCCTCACCGAGTTGCAGGAGCGACTGGACCGGGCTGATGTAAAGAATCTGGTGGTTGAGCCGCGCAGCGGAACGCACGACCTGGACGAGCAGGAGCTGGCTCTGGAGATGGCCAAGCGGACGTATTCGCAGGGGGTGGCCGTCACCAAAGACGTCGTCAACGGTATACGACTGGGCCGGGCGGCCAGTCTGAAGAAAGTCAAGCGCGCGGTCCAGAACATCGTCGACCAGGTCCTCAATAACGAGACATCCCTCATCGGCTTGACGACGCTCAGGGACTACGACGAATACACCTTCACACATTCGGTCAACGTCTGCATTTTCTCGATCGCCCTCGGGAAGAAGATCGGACTCACCAAGCAACAGCTTTACGACCTTGGTCTGGCGGCCCTGCTGCATGACGTCGGCAAGGCGCGGGTACCCATCGAGGTGATCAACAAGACGACGAGCCTGGACGAGGATGAGTGGCGCATCATCCAGGAACACCCGTGGACCGGGGCGCTCACGTTGTTCAGTCTGCGGGGGTACGACGAAACGCCCTATCGCGCCATTCTAGTGGCCTATGAGCACCACATGAAGATCGACCTTACCGGGTACCCACGATCCCTCCGGCCTCGCGAGTTGGGCATCTTCTCCAAACTGGTTGCCGTGGCCGATGGGTTCGACGCGGCCACCACCCGCCGCAGTTACCAGACTATCCCCATCCAGCCCGACGAGGTCCTGCGGGAAATGTGGGAGAACCCAAGGCGGGGCTACGACAAGGTGATCGTCAAGGCGCTGATCAATCTCATGGGTGTTTACCCCGTGGGGACCACCGTGATTCTCGACACGCTCGAAGTGGCGATCGTGGCGCAGGCCAATCCGGACGCTTCGTACATCAACCGGCCGTTGCTCAAGGTCGTGATCGATCGAGACGGCGGTGTGGTACCCCCGCCGGGCAATACCGTGGATCTGTCCGACCGCGACGAGAGCGGGACGTTCCTCCGGTCGATCGTCAAGGTTACCAACCCGGAGCGATACGGTCTCACGGTTGGTGATTATTTTGTCTAGTCCAAACGAAGCCGCCTTCCCATGACCCAGGCCATCTGGCGGGTCCAAGCCAATTACACTCGGCTACTCATTGGCCTCGGAGCGGGGTTGTTCGTGGCCGTTCTGGTGGTCTCGCCGCCGTTGGTGCCTTACCCCATCGGCACGGCCCTGGTGTTCCTCGCGGTGGCCGTCCTGCGTGCGGCGCCGGTGCGGTTGAGCAAGTTCTCCTACCTTAACCAGAACGCCATTCCCATGTTGGTTGGTGCCGTGGTCCTGGGACCGGGACCGGTAGTGTTCGGCTTGGGGTTGGGGATCGTCGCGGCCGATACCTTCTGGCTACGGAAGCCGGCATTCGCCTCAGGGGTCAACGCCGGCCGGGAGATCATCGCCTTCGTGTCGGCGTTCGGCGCTTATGCCGCTGTGGTGCGGCTCACCGGCGTGAGTGTTCTGTCGCTCGATTTGCTGCCTGCCGCGATCACGCTGGCGGGCGTGTATTTCTTTACCTCACGCAGCCTGTTCTACTTCACCATGTTCCTGCGGGGCAAGCTCGAGAGCGAAGAGCGGCTGCTCATTCTCCGCTACGAGATCGTGTCATACCTGTTGACGCTGTTGGCGTCGGTGGTAGTCATCGTATCGATCGCCACGCTGGCCCCGACAGGGTGGGCCGCTGTGCTGTTCGTGCTGGGGTTTGTAGGCCTGCTCACCAAGAAGATCATCGAAGAAGCCATCGCGGCCGAGGATCTGAACAAGGTCCACATAATGGAAGCAGCGGTCACCCGGAACGTGGCCCTGCGGGATTCGTTCGAGCAGATAGAGAGGCTGGCCAACCGGCTCCTCGACTGGGGAGACATGCGGATCTACCGGCTGGACGAGGATGATCTCCACATCACGTACCGATCGGAGTCCGGGCGCTCGAACCGGGGAGACCCGCCGTCCGAACTTGACGCCGTGCGGAGGGAGGCTGTCCGCTCGGGTGAGACCATCGTAATTGGCGACACCATGCGCGACACGCGCATCAGCGACCCCGACCCGCGGGTCCGCTGCATGGTCTTCATGCCGCTCACCTTCGGCGACGAGATGATCGGAACGCTCGAGATGGACCACCACAAGCGCCACACGTACAAGGCGCGTGAGCTGTCGGCCCTGGCGACCCTGGGCAACCAGATAGCCACGGCGATCCACATAGCTGAACTGCGGCGTCCGCTCATCTCCACCGTAGACCAGATTGGCACCCAGATAGAGGCCATGGCCCGGATAGCCGAATCCCTCCGGGATTCGGCCACGACTCTCACCGCAGTGGTCAACGCCATACGGTCAGGTGTCGCCGAGGAAGAGGCCTTCGTTTCTGCCGGCCTGGAGACCACCGGGAAACTGTCGCAGGCCTCTCGCGATGTTGCCCAGGAGGGCGTCAAGGCCTCTGACGTGAGCCGCAAGGCGGCCGACGTGGCGTCGCGCAACCGAGAGACCATCGGCCAGGCTATTGGCCGTTTGGTGGAGGTGCACACGTTCGTGTCGGAGAGCGCTACACAGGTGAATGAACTGGGAAACGCTACCCGACAAATCACCGGGTTCATCGGGTCCATCCAGGAAATCGCCGACCTCACCAACCTCATTGCCTTGAATGCCGCCATCGAAGCCGCCAGGGCCGGCGCCGAAGGCAAGGGCTTCGCTGTCGTGGCCAACGAGGTTCGGGAGTTGGCCGCCCAGAGCGCTGACGCCGCTCGTGACGCCGGCCGACTGGTGAGCGCCATTTCCCTGCAAGTGACGGAAATTTCGACGCAGATGGACCGCGGCCAGAAGGTCGTCGCGGGCGTGGAGCAATTGAGCACCAACGCCGCGCAGGCGCTCGATGAGATCGTCGCTTCGACGGAAGAGGCTGGAGAATACGCCCGGCGGATTGCCGACACCGCTGCCTCGCAAGAAGGCGCCTTTGGCGACCTGAAAAACCAGATCGAGGATCTGGCGGGTGTCTCCCGACGCACCCGGAACGAGACCAACTCGCTGGCCGAACGGGCGGCGGATGCCTCTCGGGGACAGGCAGATCTCGAGACTTCCATTGACGAACTCCGGCAGGTGTCCGATCATCTCCAGAGCATCACCAAACACTTCGCCGTAGGCCAATGAACGCCACTCCGACCTTCCTGGCTCTAGGCAGCAATCTGGGTGATCGTGCCGCACATTTGGCCATGGCCAGAACCGCCTTGGCGCGGCTGCCACACACTACGCTGGTGGCGGAGAGCCGGGTGGAAGAAACCCTCCCCCTGGACGATCGGGACCAGCCACGCTATCTGAACCAGATGATACTATTGGAGACGACGCTGACTCCCCACCGGTTGCTGGACGCCTGTCTGGCCATCGAACAGGAGGCTGGCCGCAAGCGCGGTGACGACCGATGGGCGTCGCGAACGCTCGACATCGACATAGTGTCCTTTGGCAACCAAAGCATTACCGACGAAAGACTGACGATCCCTCATCCCGAACTTCCCAATCGCCGCTTCTGGCAGCGTGAACACGCGGAGCTGGCTGCCCATGTCTGATTCACGGCCGGTCACCACTACGGACCT
>JBDHMR010000222.1:0-4007 GCA_039656035.1 Gemmatimonadota bacterium | reverse complement strand
GCCCTCGCTGCTCCCGCCGCCCCCGCTGCCCTCGCTGTCGTCCCCGCTGCCCCCGCCGGCCTCCCCCAGCCGTTCCGCCGCTGACAAAATCTTATGGAGGTCTTCTACCAGCGCCTCGTCAGCCTTCACCGTCTCATCTGCAAGCAATCCCTCTAGCGCGTCACGGATCTGCTGCTGTGGCGAGGCGAACGACTTAGTCAGGTCAGCCAGTTCCTGGTCTTCGATTTCGAGGCGGGTCGGAGGCAGCGTGACGTTGATGAGTTCGATCGCCTCGCGCGCGGCCATCAGCGTATGCTCGAAAGCCGCTCGGCGGTCCGCGTACTGGCTTCCTCCCTCTTCAGCGTCCTCCAACAACATCTCGGTGTAGCCCACGATGTGGTTGATGGGAGTGCGCAGATTGTGCCGCAACTCGGCAATCGGGTTTACCGTCTGATCAGACTCGGATGTTGCCGTCACTTGGCCTTCTCGAGCTGGTTTTCGATCTTGCCGAGGAGCCTGGGAAGCTCGATCGGTTTAGTGTCGTAGTCGTCGCAGCCCGCCTCGAGCGCTTTCTCCCGGTCTCCGGCCATGGCGTGCGCCGTCAACGCGATAATCGGAATCGTGCCGACGTCAGGGTGGGCCCTGATTTGCCTGGTGGCCTCCCACCCGTCGATGTCGGGCAAGCCCATGTCCATCAGCACCAGATCATACTCCCCCGTTGCTGCCATCTCGACCCCCTGCAACCCCTCCACCGCCATACCTACCTCGTATCCCTTACGGATCAATCTGCGAGACAGCATGTCGCGATTCATTTCGTTGTCTTCAACCAGGAGGATCTTCGCCATCGTATTACCTATGGGGCTTTGGGGTTTGCGTCTCCCACGGGGAGCCACAGCGTGAACGACGTTCCTTCGCCCGGGACACTTTCCGCGCTCAGATCGCCACCCATCATGTGACAGTAATGTTGCGTGATCGCCAACCCAAGCCCTGTCCCGCCGTAGCGGCTCGACGTTGACGATTCCGCCTGGGCGAAGGCCTCGAACAACCGGTCCATCTGTTCGGGCGTCATGCCGATGCCCGTATCACTCACGCCAAAATGGACGGTGTCACCGCCATCGGTCCGCTCCAGACGCGCCGAGAGTGTGATGGTCCCGCGTTCGGTAAACTTGCAGGCGTTGGACAACAGATTTAGCAACATCTGGCGTACCTTGGTCAGGTCGCCGAACATGGTGCCGATGTCATCGGCAACGTCGATCTCCAGGCGATTATCGTTCTGGGCCACCAACGGTACTACAGTAGACTTCACATCATCGAGCATGTCCCCTACAGCAAACGATTCCTCGTAAAGTTCCATCTTGCCGGCCTCGATCTTGGACAAATCGAGGATGTCATTGATGAGAGACAAAAGGTGTCTTCCAGCGGTATGGATCTTTTCAAGGTCGCTGTCCAGCTCTTCATGTCCCAGCTCCGCCAATTCCTCCTGTAGCAGTTCGCTGTAGCCGATGATGGCGTTGAGGGGAGTACGAAGCTCGTGGCTCATGTTGGCCAGGAACTGGCTCTTGGCGCTGCTGGCCGCTTCGGCCTCCCGCCGAGCCTGTAACAGCTCGCTAATGTCGTGATACAGGCCCATGAGACCGACGCGCTGGCCGTCCACCATGACCGGGACCGCCAGGATATCCACGTCCACCATCGATCCATCTTTGCGCCGTCGCCGCCCCTGACCGTGGATTGCGTGACCCAGGGCCTCTTCTGTGTAGTGAACCGCCTCGGACCGCGTCGCCTCGGTGGTAATGAGCGGGTCCAGATCCTTGCCGAGTACTTCCGATTTGTCGTAGCCGAACAGGTTTTGGAACGCCGGGTTACAGTCAAGGATTTCGTGTTTCTCGCCCAGCGTGACGATCGCCACTGGGCTATTGAGGACCAGGTCCGAGAAATATTGTGACTGTTGTTGGGCATTGGTAAACAGGCGGGCGTTCTCGATGGCGATGGCCGCCTGAGGCGCAAACATGTTCAGCAGGCGCATATCCTCTTCGTTGAATATCCGGTTGGGGTCAGAGTGCACCATGGCCGTGGCACCCACCAGCCGTTGTCCGATCAGCAGTGGCGCAACCATGACCGAGTGGACCATGACGTCGGCGTACTGAACCGACTGTCCCAACCATTCGTGGTACGAGGGGATGATCAGCGGCTCGTGACTCTTTGCCACAGCCCCCATGGCTCCCTCCCCCAACGCGATGCGCGTACCGGTGGAATCTTTCCCGATATCCTGACTGGCGACGACCTCCAGCTCCTGCGCTTCCTCATCGTATATGGCTACCTCGCCACCGGTGGCGCTCAGCAAGGCCACGGCCCGCTCGAGCACCGCTTCCAGCACTCGTGAAAGTTCCAGTTCCGAGGACAGCACCTCCATGGTGTCCAGCAGCGCCTTGTGCTCGTCCGCCCGTTCACGCTCGGCCTTGAGGAGACGGGTCCGACCCACTGCGATTGCCGCCTGGTTGGCCGCCGCCGTCAGGATTTCGAAGTCTTCGTCCCCGAACGCGTTCGGTTCGCTGCTCTCCACCACCAACACACCGATGGTGGTACCATCGACCCGTAACGGCACGTCAACCTCGGAACCACTGTTGAGGCTGGGGAGGTAGCGCGCGTCGCGGGTCACGTCGGCCGTGTAATGCAAACGGCCGTCCTGCACCGCCTGTTCGCTGATGCCCTCGCCACGATGGACCCGCCAGTCGTCGGGCACGTCGGTCCAACCGACGCTGGCCTGCAGCACCCGGTCGCCGCTGTCCGGGTCCAGCAGAAACAGGCCGAGGAAGTTGTAACCCAACGCTTCGTCATGCAGACCCGTCACAACCGACTGGTAGACGGCCGCTTCGTCGTCGGCCGCGGCGATACCTGTGGTTAGCCGCAACAGCGCCGCTTGTCGACGTGCCAAGCCGGTTTCATGAGTATCGGCGATTTTGTCCCGACCGGGGGCTCTGGGTTGGGAGGTCACGATTCGTCACCAGCCGGCAGGGGAACCTCGTGATGGGCCACGACATCGCGAATCTGGACCACCAACTGGTCGTACGTGTGACCACCCTTCTTCACGATGCGATCCACGCCGCCGTTCAAGCGTTGACGATCCTCGTCGGTAAGGTCCTTGGCGGTAACCACTACCACCGGCACTCGATGCCACGCTTCATTGGCCCGCATGGCCTCGAGGAATTCGAACCCGTCCATTTCCGGCATCATCAAGTCGAGCAGCACCAAGGCGGGCGCCTGCTCCGCCAGCCGAGCCAACCCTTCGCGGCCGTGACGCGCCTCGGTCACGCTCCATCCGGCTCCCTCCAGTGTGCGCCGGGACACCGCCCGAGTAGCCGGGTCGTCTTCCACCAGCAACACGACGTGCTCACCGTCACCGGCGAATCGCTTGAGCGTGGCAATCAATTGGTCGCGATCGATAGGCTTTGTCAGGTAGTCGGATGCCCCCATGGCGAAGCCGATATTGCGTTCGTCCATGACCGTAACCATCACCACCGGAATATCCGCCACGGCCGGATTACCCTTCAGCGCCGACAATACCGACCAGCCATCCATGCTCGGCATCAGCACATCGAGGGTGATCACGTCCGGGCGCTGTGTTTCAGCCAGGGCCAATCCGCTTTCGCCGTCACCGGCCTCGAGGACCTGGAATCCCGCTTTGGTTAGATAGCGTTGCAGCAGCTGTCGAGCGGTTGAATCGTCGTCGATCATCAATACCAACCCGGCGCCGCGATCGGCGTGCTTGTCCGTGGGAGCGTCTCCGGCAGCCGGCGCCTCGACCGCCAAGGCAGCGGGGAGCCTCACGGTGAACCATGATCCTTCGCCGGGAGCGCTCTCCACATAGATGTCACCGCCCATCATCTGGCAGAAGCGCTTGCTGATCGCCAGGCCGAGTCCGGTACCACCGTACTTGGCCGACGTACCGGCCTCCGCCTGGCTGAACGCCTGGAACAATCGATTCATCTGGGCCGGGGTCATGCCGATGCCGGAGTCCCGCACCGAAATAA
>JBDHMR010000221.1:0-4012 GCA_039656035.1 Gemmatimonadota bacterium | reverse complement strand
TCACCGTTGCTGCCTGGGCTGACCGCCGGGGACGGGACCGGTCCGCAGTCGAGGAGCAGGCCACGGTGCCCGAGAACGACGTGCCGGCGGTGCGGGGCCTCTTCGCCCTGGCGGAAACCACGGTAGCCGAGATCATGACGCCCCGCATCGACATCGTGGCGGTGGACACTGCGGCTACCGGGGATGATGTGGTCGACACCCTCCGGAAGTCGGAATACGCCCGGCTGCTGGTCTTCGACGGCACACCCGACGAAGTGATCGGCATTCTCTACGCCAAGGATGTGTTGAGCGCACGTTCGCACGAGGGGGCATCCATCGATTGGCACGACCTCGTCCGGCCCGCCACCTTCGTCCCGGAGGGGAAGCGTCTCGACCGCCAGTTGCAGGACTTCCAGCGGACCCGGCAGCACATGGCGGTGGTGGTGGACGAACACGGCGGGACGGCCGGGATCGTCACCCTCGAGGACATCCTGGAAGAGATCGTCGGGGAGATCCAGGACGAGCAGGACACCGACGAGGTTGCTGAAATCACGGAGGTGGACGCGTCCACCTGGCTGGTGGAAGGGGTAACGCCGCTGGCCGATCTCGAGGCCCTGGTGGGACAGGATTTCGGCCGCGAAGACGTCAGTACCGTCGGCGGCCTGGTGATGGCCGAGTTCGGCCGCGTGCCGAGCGCCCGGGAGTCGCTACACCTCGCCGGGTACCGTCTGACCGTGAATCAGATGGTCGGCCGGCGGGTGCAACGCGTTCTGGTGTACCGGCTCCCGGAGGGTGAGGGTCACTTGCCGGTGGAGGAAGCATCATGATCTGGTTGCTGGCGGCAGTCGGGTTGCTGTTGACGGCGTTTGGGGCCACGGCCGGGGCGGCGTTGGTGTCAGTGAGCCGGATCGAGTTGGCCGAGATGGTGTCGCTCCGGTTACGCGGCGGCCGCGGTCAGTTGTCCCACATGGGACGGATCGAGGAGTTGTTGACCGCTGCGTCCGCCACGACCTCGCTCGGCGTGGTGATGCTGGGGGTGGTCGTCCCCGCAGCCGTGAGCGGGTCGGGCCTCGGGCCGCTGGCGCTGATGACCATACTGCTGGCGATTCCGGCCGTGGTGTTCGGCGGGTACTTCTTCCCCCGATTGCTGACCGAACCCCGCGCGGCGCTCATGGCCAAGTGGGTTGCCCCGGTATTGGAGATATGGGCTGCTCCTCTGTGGTGGGTGCTGCCGTCGCACAAGCCTTCCCGGTTGGACGACCTGCGCTCGTTGTGGCGTGAGGGGGCCGCTGTCGGCATCACTGAAGATGAACAGCTGCTGCAAGTGGAGAACGTCATCAACTTCGCCGGCCGGCCGGTGCAGCAGGTGATGACGCCACGAACGGATGTCGTGGTGGTGTCCGAAGACGCGGACCTGGCAGACATCCGCATCGTCTTCTCGGAAAGCGGCTTCAGCCGGCTCCCCGTCTACCGGGGCACACCCGACGATATCATCGGCATGGTGTACGCCTTCGATTTGCTTAAGTTGAGCCCGGGCAGCACCCTACCGGTGCGGGCGGTGGCGGTGACCCCAGCCAGCCGGAACTGCGGCGACCTGCTGCTGGACATGCGGCGCGAGCGCCGGCACTTGGCGGTCGTGCTGGACGAGTTCGGTGGTACGCTGGGCATCGCCACGCTGGAGGATCTGCTCGAGGAATTGGTCGGTGAGATCTTCGACGAACACGATCGCGAAGAAATCGAAGCCCCCGACCTTGGCCCGGGAATCTTCGAGACCGACGGCGCTACCGATCCGGCCGTAATCGGAGAGCGCTTCGGCGTGACCCTGCCGGATACCGGCGCCACCACCATCAGTGGGTTGCTGACCGACCTGGCCGGCCGAATCCCCTACCGCGGTGAGCGGCTTGTGGTAGCGGGACTGGAATTCGACGTGGTGCAGGCCTCACCCACTCGCCTGCATCGACTGCTCATTCGCCCGGGTCCCGTGTCTCCGGTGACACTGACCAGGAGGAACTCGTGAACGAGACTCCTACGACCATCGAGACCCTGATCGAGATCTTCCGTTCAGGGCAAACGGAGGCGTTCCAGCGTAACGCTTCCGCGCTCGAACCGGCGGACCTGGCCGACGTGCTCGCGGCGCTACAGGACGATGAACGACTCGAGGCCGTCCGCGTCCTCCCGCCGGAGGTTTCAGCCAACGCACTGGCCGCGTTGCCGGAGGACATACACGCGGAAGAAACGCTGGCGGCGCTTGATCCCGAGCAGGCAGCCGACATCGTCGAGGAACTCGAGGATGACGATGCGGCGGACCTCCTGGGTGAACTCGAACCCGCAGATCAGGAACGGATTCTCGGTCGGGTAGAGGAGGAAGATCGAGCGGAAGTAGAACATCTGCTGGGCTACGACGAGGAGACCGCCGGCGGCATCATGACCACTCACCTGGTCACGGTGCGCAAGAGCGACACCGCCGATCAGGCGTTGGCGAAGATCCGGCAACAGGCGGACGAAGTCGAGGATTTCTATCAGGTGTTCGTGGTCGACGGCATGGAGCGACTTGCCGGGATACTGCCGCTGAAGGCCCTGGTGCTGAGCTCACCCGGGCGGCCGGTCCGGGAAATAATGGAAGGCGCCGACAACATGGTACACCCGGACGTCGATCAGGAAGAGGTCGCCCGCATCATGGCACGCTACGACCTCCCCTCCGTCCCCGTGGTGGACGCAGACGGCAAGCTGCTTGGCAGGGTAACATTCGACGACGTCAGCGACGTCATGGAAGAGGAGCACACCGAGGACCTGTTGCGCTTCAGCGGTGTCGCGGCGGACGAGGGACTCGCCGTAGCGCTCAGAACGGCCGTCCGCACCCGGCTCCCCTGGCTGTACCTCAATCTGTTCACCGCGTTTCTGGCTGCTGCCGTAGTGCTGTACTTCAAGGACCAGATACAGCGAACGGTGTTGTTGGCCGCGCTCATGCCCGTCATCGCCGGGCTGGGTGGTAACGCCTGTACTCAGGCGCTGGCCGTAACCGTACGACGCCTGGCTCTGGGCCTCATTTCCCGGCGGCAGGGTATGGAAGCAGTGGCCAAGGAAGCCCTCATCGGCGCCACCAATGGACTGGCAGTGGGCATTGCCATCGCGCTGGTCACCTTGGCGATGGGTGAGGATCCACGCCTGGGCCTCCTCGTCTTTCTGGCCATGTCGTTCAACGTGTTCGTGGCCGGCACGGCCGGGGCCTTCATCCCCATCGTGTTGGAAAAGGCCGGTATCGATCCGGCCATCGCCTCCTCTGTATTCGTCACTACCCTGACGGACATCGTCGGGTTCGCCTTCCTACTCGGGTTGGCCGGCTTCCTGCTCGTCTGATGCGCGCCCTGCAGATTCTGGTGCGGCTGGCGCCGTTCGCGGTGGCGTTCCTCATCGACCGGCGCCGCTTCATCCTGTTTGGCCGGCCGGCCCGCAGGACGGAGGCGCAGCATAATCGCAGGGCTGAGCGGCTCACCAAGGCCCTGGCCGTTCTGGGCCCGACCTTCATCAAGTTGGGACAGGTGATGGGGATTCGGGCCGACATCGTCCCGGAACCCTACCTCAGCGCAATGGCCACCCTGAGCGACCAAGTGCCGCCGCTGGCGCCCGGTGAAGCGGAGAAGGTGATTGCCGCCAGCGAGGGCAAGTCGGTCGGCGAGCTGTTCGAGCGATTCGATTCCGAACCGCTGGCGGCGGCATCTTTGGGGCAAGTCCACCGGGCTCGTTATCAGGGCCAGGAAGTGGTGGTCAAGGTGCTGCGCCCCGGTGTGGACGACCTGGTGCAGCGCGATCTCAAGATTTCCTTCCGGGTGCTGTTCGCCTTGCACGTGTTGTTCCCCAACCATCACGTCCGGGCCCTCGCCGCCATCGTAAACGAGTTCGCCAAGCGGATCAACGAGGAGCTCAATTTCGAAGAAGAGGCTCGGCACGCCGAGGCGCTACGCCGCAACTTTGCCGACGAGCCCCGGGTGGTGGTGCCGCGGGTGGTGGAGGAGCTCACTCGTCGGCAGGTACT
>JBDHMR010000220.1:0-8019 GCA_039656035.1 Gemmatimonadota bacterium | reverse complement strand
GTAAAGTCGCCGCGGCGATCCTCTGCCAGCCACAGCAGCGAGACGGCAAAGAGAAACATGCCGTAGATCCAACCAAGTGGCACGGGCTGGGGTGTCTGGGTAGTGGTGGCCCTGGTGTTGGCTGTGAATCCCAGAGTGGCGCGCCTAGTCGCGTCCGACCGTCGGACGGCACCGGCCGCCTGCCAGGCGTTGATGTCGTATACGTAAAACAAATGCTCGCCTCGAGACAGGCCAATCCGGTGCCAGCCGGGTTCACGGGGCCAATAGCGCCCGCTGTTCCACGCGGCCTCGCCGCTCCGCGCCAAGAATACACTGTCGACCGTGCCGCTCGGCGTGGTAATGGCGACATGGCTCGGCGCGCTGTCGAGTCGACCCTCTAGCAGCAGCTGCTCGTCTACCAGGGCTGGCGCCGATGGTATCAACCGCCAGCGATCCACTCCCGGTGGGTCGCGGGTGACGCTCGACAACAGTCGGTTCCAGAAACCGGCGTACGCCTCATTCATCCCGTGCCGTTGCCAGCGCACGGTCTCCACCCCGGTAAGCAACGCCACTTTTCCAGCCCCGCGTGACGCCACCTGCGCCAGCACCCCGCCGGCACCGTCACGGATGACCACGGCTTGGCCAAAGCGCTGTTCCAAGGTTGCTGGGTCGCTCGGCAGCGGCACGCTGGACGGACTCGCGCCGTCGATCCATCGAGGCCGAACGGCTCGTCCCTCGAGTTCGGGGAACGTGATCCACCCGGCATCCATGAAGAAGGTTCGGTCAGATTGGCCGAGTGACGCCGCTTCCAGGTCGGCGTCGGCCAGAATCAGCAGGCCCAGGCCGTCTTGTGCCACGGCGCGCCTGAGTGATCGCCGCTCGCCGCGGTTCAGCATGGTGAGGCTACGCTGATCCACGATTACCAGGTCGAATCGTCGGAGCAGCGAACCGGTGATCGTTCGCACTCCAGTCTCTTTCGCGTTGATGAACTCCTGCTGATAGATCCCGCTGCTGACCGCAGTCCTATGTATCACCACCGCGTCTCCCAATGCCAGCCAGCGGCGCAGCGACGACAGTTCGAACGAGGGCGCGGCGTCCAGCATGAGCACCCGGCCGGGAGGCGGATCGACAACCTGGATGGCTATCCGTTCGGCGATCGCGGGATCGCCGGCTACGGTCAACCGGAGTTCCATTGGTCCGGCGGCTCGCGGGCGATAGCTCAGGGAAAAGGTGCCGTCCCCGTCCGTCACCACCGAATCGGCGGGGCCGAGCGGGGCGTGGATGGTGACACTGGATCCTGTCTCGACACCCAACGTTCGTCCGGTCACGTGCACCACCCGGCCGAACGGTATCGTGCGGGGGAATACGGCCACTACTCCAGGCGGCGGCGGAGCTATTCGGGTGGTCAGGGGAACGGGGTCGCTGTCGAGCAACGCATTTTCCAGTCCCCAGCCCATGACCAACACCGATTCGGTATCGGGGAACCGGGCCACGAGCTGTTGCAGATCCCGCACCACGGGATAGGCTGGCCACTGGTCCACCGCGGCCGTGCGAACGATCCGTCCTGGTTGCAGCGAATCGATCACCCGATCGATTGCCGATTGGTCGACACCGGCGGTCAGCAGCACGGTCACCCTGGGAGCGGATTGGCGCAACACGGTCGGCCGCAGTCCGATCACCGCCAACGCCGCCATCGCCGCGGCAACGGTCGTCCACCAGCCCCAGCGCCCCGGCTGCAACGCGGCCCACAATCGATCCAACACGTCAGGGAGCTCCAGTCAGGGTGTCGAAGTACCGTCGCGCCATACCCGACTCGGCCGGGCGGGTCTCCTGGCGAACGGGAACGGCTTCCGGCAGGGCGCGGTAGAGTCCCACGGCCGCGGGCGCCAGGCAGTGAGCGCATTGCGCCCCCGCCGCCAGGCTGTCGGCCAATTCTCGAATGGCGCCCAGCGCTTCGATGTAATCCAGTGGCTCCCCCAACGCTCGCCGCGCCAGGATACGGCCACCGGCCATGAGGGTCGCCGGCGCGCCGGAGTCCGCCGGCGCGCCGATCTGGAGTTGCTGCACCACTTGCAAGGCCTGACGTATGTCACGGTCGGGTGTGGCTGGTGTCCGCCCGGTGGAGGTCCGGACCATCCGACCCTCGATCTCTGCCAGATCGCCGGTGAGCCGGGTCAGGTCGGTGTCGATGGGTGGAGGATCGAAACCGGTCCTGAGGACGTAACTCCGGGCGGCTTGCTGGACCCGCTTGAGGATTTCGAGCGCCCGCTGCTCGTAGGGCAGGGCCGGCTCCGGCCGGTGGGTCCGCAGCCTGACTTCCGCCTGCCACATCTCGGCCAGGGCCAGCTTGAGTGTCGACTTGATGGTAGCCGCCAACCGGGTGGCGTTCTCGGCGTCGTCGTGGTCGTGAAGGAACTGCTCCGAGGGATCTTCTGTTTCGTTCTCCTCACCGAGCTGCGCCGGAGGTAGCTCGGGCACTACCTCGGGAGGTGCAGCCGATTCGATGCCCAGTGCCTCGATATCTTCTTCGGCCAGCCCCAACGGTACGTCTTCGAATTCGTCGCCAACCAGTTCGCTGTATCTGAGTCGCAGAAGATATTGATCGAGTCCGATGTTTTGCGCCCTGTCGTTGAACGTCTGCCGGTCGATGCTACCGCGATCCGCCAACAGCCGCTCGGTGTCGATGATTATCTGCCGCTGGCTGCGGAAGTAGTCAGGCATGCGGTCCACGGCCAGCCCCTGAGGTTGTGATACTACGACGGTCGAGGTGTCCTAGAGGGCGCCGATCACCGTTTCGGTACGAGCGGTGTTGGCTACCGGCTCTCGATTGTCCCGGGCTCGCAGGTACAGGTACAACTCATCGCCTGGCTTCATGCCCAGCCGGTCCAGATCGAATTGCTCGGTGAGCCGCAAGGTGTCGTTGATCTCTTCGACTCTGGTGAACCGGCGGATGCTCTCCCGAAACTGAACGCCCTCACCGTACCCGCTGGCGACCGTGGCAACGATTTCCGGTGTCTCCAGTCCATAGTCGTCATGCGCCAGCGCCACGAGTGTCACCAGCCGTTGGTCGTCCACGGTGAGCGACACCCGCGCGACCGGCTCCAGGATAGTCAACGTGGGAGGGCCATCCGGCCGGACGATGAGCCGATGGTAGCCGGTGGTTCCCGTCTCCGATCCGCGCACGGCCACCACTCGGTAAACCATCGAATGAAATGGGGTGTATGACACGGCAAAGGTCTCGAGCGTTTCGCCGGGCGACTGTGACAGCGGTAAACTGTCACCGTCCACCGTCTGCAACCACACTGCGTCGGGTCCGTGCGCCGCGGTCAAGTTCCAGGTAACACTGGAGCCTTCGGGGACCTCGAGGTCCCAGTCCGTGGTGACGGTGCGTGGAATACCGGTGTAGGTCGGCGGACTCACCTCGAGCCGCGCCGCGCCAATCGTGGGCGCTGGACGAGGCGGTTGGGCGGTCACGGACCGAATCCCTTCCGTTGGCGATACCGCTCCGGGCCACAACCAAATCGCGCCGCCCACAATCCCGGCGGACAGCGTTGTGACCAGGGGCGTTCGGTACAACCGGCTGGGAGGACTGATGGTGCGCGGCGCTACCTCGGTAAGGCGCAGGGCAATACGGTCGCGCTGCAGGCGCTCCATCGGCGTGAGATCGGCGAGGTCGTCCACCAGCAGATCGGCGCTGTCCTGGACTTCCGGCAGCCACCGGTTGAGATGACCGGCCACCGCCCCTCGGGTGAGCGGCGGCCGGCTCAATCTCAGGAACGCCAGCGCCACCAGTGCAGCGGTCCACGCGCAGCGGTCCACGCGGCGGTAACCGACGGAACCGTCGGCCAGGAAAGACGCCACAGGAACGCGGCCACTGACAACCCGACCAGGCCGGCTCCAGCCAGCGCCAGGCCGGCCCAGCGGACACCCCAACGGCGGCGGAGGCGGTCGAGAATCGGCCGTGTCACTCCGCTACCCTCCGCCGGCGGTACGCGAGTCCAACATCGATGGCGAACAAGCACACCGCCAACAGCCACAGCGGCACGAACAGCGATCGGCCGCCGGCCTCGCGCGTCGCTCCAGCAAGATTGCTGCTGCGCCGGGGCAGAGCTTGGGCGACCGTGACACTTCGGAGCGGGAGATCAGGTCCGCTACCGACCAGGGGCAGCAACGCCGCCGGAAAGTTTCCACGCAGGACCAAGTCGGTCCAGGCTGGGTGTAGTCTGGTGGCCAGCCGGTAGCGGATACCGTCGCCCATCGGCTCAACCGCCAGCAGCGTTGCGCCATCGCCGTCGCGCCAAACGGGAATGCCGTCCGGCGTCGGTCCCCTTCGGCTTAGTTCGGCCGGATCCGCAAGGGCGATCGTAGTGGTGACGTCGCGCTGCTCCCCGGTAACATCAGTGAGGAGCACTTCGCCGGCTGCCGCGCGGCTGAGCAGTTCGGCGGGAGGTGCCTCGGCGGACAGCCAGGCAATCCACGTTGCGTCCAGGTCATCGAGTGCGGTCGTCTCCAGCAGCCGGACCGTGGCTGGGGTGGAGTCCTGGGACACGATCGCCTGACCAGCGTACGCTCGATGCTATCGCCGGCCGGGTGCCTCGCACCGTGGCGGTTGGAGCGACCACGTCGATGGACGACCCCGGCGGCAGTGTCGCGTCGAGCGATACCAGCAGTGACCACACGTCGCCGGGGGCCGGCAGCACATTGTCGACTTCGGCGGAGAGCGAATCGACGATCCGACTCGCCTCGCTGTCGTTCGCTGCCGGGTTGACGAGCAGCCATCGCTCCGGCGCCGGCCGGGGAAGCATCCTGTCGAGGTAAGCACCCGCGAGCGCCAGGATCAGGCTCGTCAGCAGCCCAGCCCGCAGCAGTAGCCGCCAGGGATGCCGCAGCCGAATGGTGCGCCTGCTCACCGGCTTCACCGATTGGAGAAATCGAATCGAGCCGATGGCCACGGGCGTCGTCCGCCGCCGGCTCCACAGGTGGATGGCCAACGGGACGGCCAGCGTTGCCAGGGCGCCGAGCCAGGCGGCGGTGGTGACGCCCATCAGCGCCAGCGCTCGCGATTGATGAGGAACTGCCGGAGGGCTCGATCGACCGGCTGGTCCATGGTGAGCGTCTCGAACCGGGCGCCGCGGTCTTCTAACTCGTGTCTGATCCGGCCGAGCTCACTGGACTGGGCTTCTTGGTAGGAGGCGCGAACGCTGTCCGCGTCTACTTCGATGTGGGCGCCCGTCTCCAGGTCCTCGAAAGCCGTTGCGCCGTGCCAGTCGAGGTCACGTTCGCGACGTCCCATGAGGTGCATTACCAGAGTTTCGTGCCGCAATGTGGTGATGCGCCGTACCACACGGAAGATTTCGTCGGCTCGTTGGTGGAAGTCCGTCAAGATGACGGTGAGTCCCCGGCCACCGCCTTCGGCTACGGCGTGCTCCGCGGCGCGCCAGTCAGGCCAACGCCCTCGCGGTTCCAGGCTTTCCAGCTGATGGAGCACGCGATGCAGGTGTTGCTGACCACGTTGTGGCGGGAGGGTGACGAGTCTTTCGTCGTTGAGCACCACCAACCCCACCGCGTCGCCCTGGCGCTCACTGAGGAGGGCCAGGCTTGCGGTGAGCAGGCGAGCGTAGTCGAACTTGGTGAGGCCGTCCTCCTCGTGGGCCATCGACCGGCTGGCATCGAGCACCAACCTGATGGTGAGACTGGTGTCCGTTTCAGATTCCCGAATGAAATACCGGTCCGACCGGCCATACAGTTTCCAGTCCAGGCGCCGGGGATCGTCGCCCGGCTGGTAGCTGCGGTACTGGCTGAACTCCATGCCGGGCCCGCGCATCCTGCTGGGATGGACCCCGTACATGAAGCCGTCCACCACCGTCCTGGCCGCCAGCACCAGGTCACCCAGTCCGGCGAGGACTTTGGGGTCGAGAAAACGGTAGGCGCGGTACGGTGTAACTGACATCGAGCTGGAGTACGGCCCGGATTACCCCAAGGGGCTCTTCGGTTCGGGGACGTCGTCCAGCAGCCGCCGAGTGACGTCATCCGAATCGATGCCCTCGGCCTCGGCCCGGAAATGAACGATCAACCGGTGGCGCAGGACCGGTGCGGCCACGGCACGGATATCCTCGAGAGTAACGGCAAGCCGCCCGTGGATGAGCGCCCGCGCCTTGGCCGCCAGCACCAGCGCCTGACCGGCTCGGGGCCCGGCCCCCCACTGAACCCACTCGCGCACGTACTCGATGGGCGAGGTTCCCGGTCGGCTGGCCCGAACCAGGTGGGCCGCGTAGGTCAGAGGATCGTCGCCGATGTGGATTTGCCGGGTGGTGGCCTGGGCGTGGAGGATCTCCTCGCCGGTCATGACCGGCTGGGCGCGAGGAGCTGCGTCCCCGGTTGTGCGGCGCAGGATGTCGACCTCCTCACCCTCTTCCGGATAGGCCACGCGGATGTACATGAGGAAACGGTCGAGTTGCGCCTCCGGTAGGGGATAAGTGCCCGTCTGTTCGATGGGGTTCTGCGTGGCCAGCACGAAGAACGGTCGGTCCAACGGATAGGTGGTGCCGCCGTAGGTGACTTCGTACTCCTGCATGGCCTCGAGTAGCGCCGCCTGGGTCTTGGGTGGTGTACGGTTGATTTCGTCGGCCAGGACGATGTTGGCGAACAGCGGTCCCTGGACAAACTTGAAGAACCGCTTGCCGGTGGCGTGATCCTCCTCCAGCACTTCGGTGCCTACGATGTCCGAAGGCATGAGATCGGGCGTGAACTGGATGCGTTTGAAGCTGAGCGCTACCGCGTCGGCCAGTGTCCGGATCATCAGTGTCTTGGCCAGGCCCGGAACGCCTTCCAGTAGACCGTGGCCGCCTGCCAGGAAGGTGATCAGCAGCTCTTCGATGGCCCGTTCCTGGCCCACGATGACGGTGCCGATTTCCTGGCGCAATGTCTCGAGCCGTTGCAGGAGTTGGTCCAGCTCGGCTTCGGTGGTTATGGGTGCGGTATGGGTCATGTGATGGCCGTGGCGTCAGCGAGTCATGGCGTGGACGACGATGTTCACTCCGAACTTGGTGTTGTCCTGGGCGTAGAACCGCTTATTGCGGAAATCGTAGTCCCACTCGCAGCCGTAATCCTTGTTGCTGTAGAGGACTCCGATGCGCCCGTCGATGGTGATCGCCTTGAGATAGTCGTGGATCAGGTCGTCGCCCCAGCCGTTGAGTTCGATGGAAGTGGCTGGAGGGCCTTTGTCGAAACGGAAGAATGCTCGGTAGAGATCGTGGTCGTTGGATAGCTTGGCTAGCGCGTCGGGCCCGAAGATGTCAGCCATCTGTGCCTCGAACGAGGTGGCGAACAGTCCGTCTATGTCGTGGTTGCAATCATCCACGAACACGAAGCCTCCGTTGAGCACGTAGCGCTCGAACACCGCCCGTTCCCTGGTGCTGAACTGTACCAGCCGGTGGCCCGCCAGGTAGGCAAAGGAAGCGTCGAGCACCGCCTCGCTCTCCAGCGCCACCACTCGTTCACGGGTGTCCACTGGAATGGTAGTGTACTCCACCAACGAGTGGAGGAGGTTGGACGGCATGCGCTCGTCGACGTCCCAGTCGCCGGATTGGTAGCGGAGGCGGGTGAAGGTGAAGCGATGTGCCACCAGTCACTTCACACTGCATCCGATAGGCTCGTGAAAGTAAAGTCCCGAACCCGCATCGGTGGTATCAAATACCCCCGCGACCGCTCCGGCCGGCCCAGCTCGTCGAGATTATTGAGCATGATCACCGGGCTCTCGTTGAACCGGAAGTTCTTTACGGCGTGCTTGATGGTGCCGTTCTCGATGAAGAAAGTTCCGTCTCGTGTCAGTCCGGTGTAGAGCAGCGTCTGCGGGTCGACCGTCCGGATGTACCACGTCCGGGTGACCAGCACACCCCTGCGCGTGTCGCGGATCAATTCCTCGAGTGACGCATCGCCCCCGGCCATGATGAAGTTGCCTGGCGCCGGCAGCGCATGGACGCCATGCTTCTCCGCCCAGAAGCGCGAATAGTACAGGTTCTCCACCACACCGTTCTTGAT
>JBDHMR010000219.1:0-4663 GCA_039656035.1 Gemmatimonadota bacterium | reverse complement strand
AGCCAGAATGACCTGGTTGGCGAACCGGGCGTCCTGGTCGTTGAGCGGTGCCGCTTCGGCAGTAGTCCGAAGGAAGAACACACCAGTCGGCGTTTCCCGCAGATTGAAAGGAATGGCAATCACCGAACGGGTGGGGACCATGACTCCCTCCGCCTCCCACTCCGAGCGAATCTCTCCATAGATCGGATCGGTCAGCACGTCACGGACGTGCACCATTTCTCCCGTCTGGATCGCCTGCCTGATTTCCGGGTAGCGCTTGAGCTCGACCTGAAGGTTGCCCAGCATGGGGTTTTCGTTGGCGGCCACTACCGTGCCGACGTCGTCGCCCGTATTGGCGATGATGATGGAGCACTTGGAGATCCGGAGTCCACGGGCAACCCTCCGCACCAGAATCTGGTAGATCTCATCCGGCTTGAGGGAAGCGGTCACTTCCTGGAGGATGTCGACCATTTCGGTGCGGGAGTCGGCTTCGGCGCGGGCCTGGTTCAGTTCCCGTCCAATCCGCAGATGCGCTTTGACCCGCGCCAGGAGTTCGCGGACGCGGAACGGTTTGGCGATGAAATCCGAGGCGCCCATGCCCAACGACTTGACGGTCGCTTCCTCGGGTTGCATGGAGGAAATCATCAGCACGGGAAGGCCGTCGACCTTGGGCATCATGATGTCGAGCAACAGCAGATCGAAGGGATCGGTCATGAGGTGCTCCATGACCCCCTCCCCTCCAGGTACCGTCACGACATCATAGCCGCTGTCCTTGAGAATCCAGGACAACGTTCGCGACAGTGCCTGGTCGTCGTCTGCCACCAGAATCTTGGGCGCCAGACTCATCTACCCGACCAGTTCGTTGAATACGTTATCGTCCACATTTCCCCCACTGACAATGGCGACGACGGGCCCGGCCACCTCGATGGTCCCTGCCAGCAAGGCCGCGGTCGTGGCGGCTCCGGACGGCTCGACCCTGAGGCCGGCGCCATGCAGAACCCGAACGGCTCCTGCCAACTGCTCGTCGTCTACCAAGGCGACCTCCGCAACCACCGGGCGGATGATCGAGAACGTCAAATCGCCAATCGATAACGGGAGGAGCCCATCGGCCAAACTCCTTGCATTATGCAAAGATACGGGGCGTCCCGCCGTCAGCGCCGCGCTCAATTTGGCGGCACCAACGGGCTCCACTGCCACCACTCGGATTTCAGGCCTGAGGGCGGCGACAACGATGCAGGCACTTGCAAGAAGGCCGCCACCGCCCACCGGTACCACAAGCGTCCGGACATCGGGATACTGCTCCAAGATTTCCAGGGTACAGGTGGCCTGTCCGGCAATGATATCGGGGTGATCGAACGGCGGAATGATGACCAGCCCTTGCTCGGCCGCAATCGACTCGGCCCGCTCCTGTCTGGTCTGCGAAGTGGCTCCACCGAAGATGACCTCACCGCCGAGCCGCCTGACGCCCTCGACCTTGATGTCGGGGGCGTGGTCCGGCATGACGACCGTCGCACGGCAGCCGAGGTGGCGGGCGGCGAAGGCCACAGCCTGGCCATGATTTCCGCTGGAGTAGGTAATAACGCCCGCCGCCCGCTCGGCGGGGGTCAGCAGGGCGATGGCGTTGTAGGCGCCGCGGACCTTGAAGGCCCCCACCGGCTGCTCCTGCTCACACTTGAGGTAAGCCGGTACCCCGAGCCGCTCGGTGAGGGGAGAGAACTCCACCAGCGGCGTGCGAACCGCGACTCCGTCGAGTCGACGGGCGGCGCGGCGCACATCCTCCAGTGAAACCGGGGGAGGCCCAGAACTCACGGTGCGGTGGCTCAGTCGGCCTCTTCCGCCGACACCGCCAAGGGGTCCGTCTCGCTATTGGCGGCCCCGTTTTCCTTGACAACCCTGGCAACATCGACGACCGCGTCGCCGGCATCGAGGTTCATTACCTTCACGCCCTGAGTGTTACGGCCGATGACACGGATTCCATCCACCGGAACCCGGATGATGACGCCCTTGCGAGTAACCATCATCAGTTCGTCCTGCGGCTGGACTTCCTTGAGGGCGATGATGTGTCCCGTCTTGGTGGTCTTCTTGAGCGTGATGATGCCCTTGCCGCCGCGTCTTTGTACCCGGTAATCGGCTAACTCGGATCGCTTGCCGAGTCCCTTCTCGCTGACCACGAGCAGAGTGGCATCCCGGCGCGCCACGACCATATCGATGACCCGGTCGCCACTCCCGAGAACAACGCCCTTGACCCCGGTAGCGGCCCGCCCCATTTCGCGCACATCACTCTGGTGGAACCTGATGCTCATGCCGTTGCTGGTGGCCAGAACTATGTCGCTGTTCTCATCACACAGTTGCACGTCGATGAGCTCGTCACTCGGGCCAATGTTTATGGCGTTGATACCCGTTGAGCGCACGTTGCGATAGGCGGAAAGCACCGTCCGTTTCACGGTGCCGCCCCTGGTAGCGAACATGAGCCACCGGTCATCGCTGAATTCGCGAACGGCCACGGTGGAGGCTATGCGCTCGTCGGGTCTGATGTTGATGCAGTGGATGACCGGTTTGCCCCGCGCGGCGCGGCCGCCTTGCGGAATCTCGTGTACCTTGAGCCAGTAGATTTGCCCCTTGTTGCTGAAAAACATCAGGTAGTCGTGAGTGCTGGCAATGAACAGGTGCTCCACCCAATCGTCTTCCTTGGTGCCCATCCCCGCCAGCCCGCGGCCGCCGCGCCGCTGACGTCGATAAGTCGAAACAGGAATACGCTTGATATATCCGGTGTGGGAGATGGTGATCACCATGTCCTCTTCGGCTATCAGATCCTCCACCGAAAACTCGCCCTGGTCGGCAATGATCTCCGTCCGGCGTTCGTCGCCGAACCGCTCCACGATTTCCTTCATTTCCTCGAGGAGGATCTTCATTCGGGTCGGCTTGGACTCGAGAATTGCTTTGAGCGACTTGATGGTGGCACGGATCTCCTTGAGTTCTGCCTCCAGCTTTTCTATTTCCAGGCCGGTGAGCTTGGCAAGCCGCATATTCAGGATGGCATCGCTCTGCTTTTCCGTGAACCCGAATCGCTTGCGAAGCTTGGAGTCCGCCTGCGCAGAATCTGACGAGCCGCGGATGATCTTGATCACTTCGTCGATGTTGTCGACCGCGATCTTGAGACCGTCGAGGATGTGCTCACGGGCCGCTGCCGCATCGAGATCGAATTGCGTCCGGCGGACGATGATCTCGTGCCGATGTTCGACGTACCGTTCCAGGAGTTCCTTGAGGTTCATCACCTTGGGAACACCCTTGTCGAGCGCCAGCATGATGACGCCGAAAGTGGTCTGCAGTGAAGTGTGCTTGTACAACTGGTTCAAGACGACGTCGGGAATGGCGTCGCGCTTCAACTCGACGACTACCCGGATGCCGTCCCTATCGGTCTCGTCACGAACTCCGCTGATGCCCTCGACCCGCTTGGCGATTGCCAACTCGGCAATGTTTCGCACCAGGTTTTCCTTGTTGACCTGGTAGGGAATCTCGGTGACGACGATGGCCGACTTGCCCGTCGACTCCTTTTCCTCTATCTGCGCCCGCGCCCGGACCACCACCCGGCCACGGCCCGTTTCGTATGCTTCCTTGATGCCGCCCGACCCATAGATGAGCCCCCCGGTCGGAAAATCCGGACCCGAAATGGCCGTCCGCAACTCTTCGATCGTGACCTCCGGATTCACCACCAACAACTCGATGGCGTTTGCCACTTCCCGCATGTTGTGCGGCGGAATATTGGTGGCCATCCCCACGGCGATGCCGCTCGACCCGTTGACCAGGAGATTGGGCAACCGCGACGGCAACACCGTCGGCTCCTGCAAGCGGTCGTCGAAGTTGGGTTGGAAATCGACCGTGTCCTTGTCGATGTCGTCCAGCATGGCCACCGCCACCCGCGTCAGCCGAGCTTCGGTGTAACGATAGGCCGCGGCCCGGTCGCCGTCGATCGAGCCAAAATTGCCCTGGCCGGCGATCAACGGATACCGAAGAGAGAAATCCTGCACCATCCGCACGAGGGCATCGTAGACTGAACTGTCCCCGTGTGGATGGTATTTGCCGAGCACGTCGCCCACGACCGTCGCCGACTTCTTGAAGGCGCGCCCGGGCGTGAGCCCCAGCTCGTTCATGGCGTACAGAATGCGGCGATGTACCGGCTTGAGTCCGTCGCGCACGTCCGGCAACGCCCGGGACACTATGACGCTCATCGAGTAGTTGATGAACGACTGCTGCATTTCTTCTTCGATGAGCCGTGGGAGGATGCGCTCCCGCGTATTCGGTGCGGTCATTGGAGGCCGATCGGACTGGTGAGGAGTGGTTCAAAAAAGGGGTCTGGGGAACCATGAAATATACCCCGGTCGGGGGGTGCAAAGCAACCGGGAACATGGGGTCTAAGTTGTTGTATGACAGTGAGTTACCGAGAGGGGGTGGGGCGTGGGGCGTAGGGCGTAGGAACCACCCTTTACCGGCCTATGTCCTACGCCCTACGCCCTTCTCCTACCACCCAGCAACACGGCAGGCATAACGAACAGCGCCCCGATGGTTCCGGCGACAACCCCTCCACTCGTAGCCAGCGCGATCGCCCCGAACAGACTGTCGCTCGCGGCACCCACGGCCAGGGGTAGCAAGCTGGCCAGTGTAGTGAAGGTGACGAGCAGGATCA
>JBDHMR010000218.1:0-4036 GCA_039656035.1 Gemmatimonadota bacterium | reverse complement strand
ATGTCCACGCCGACCTTCTCGTCGTGGGTACCCTTTACCTTGCCGAGTATCCTCGCGGCGCGCAGCAGGGCAACCCCACCACCGGCAACGATGCCCTCTTCGACGGCGGCCCGCGTGGCGTGCAGCGCGTCTTCGACCCGTGCCTTCTTCTCCTTCATTTCCGTCTCGGTAGCGGCTCCGACGTTGATGACCGCGACGCCGCCGGCCAACTTGGCCAGCCGCTCCTGCAGCTTCTCACGGTCGTAGTCGCTGGTGCTCTTCTCGACGGCGGCGCGGATCTCGCCGATACGGCCCTTGATCTTGTCGCTGTCGCCGTGGCCGTCGATGATGGTGGTGTTGTCCTTGTCGATCACCAAGCGCTTGGCCTGCCCCAGATCGTTCAGGGTGGCGTTCTCCAGCTTGAAGCCGACTTCCTCTGAAATGACCTCGCCCCCGGTCAATACACCGATGTCCCGCAGCATTTCCTTGCGGCGATCACCGAAGCCGGGTGCCTTGACGGCCACGACCTTGAGGGTGCCACGCAGCTTGTTGACGACCAGCGTCGCCAGCGCTTCGCCCTCGATGTCCTCGGCGATGATCAGCAGGGACTTGCCGGTCTGGGCAATCTTCTCCAGGATCGGCAGCAGATCCTTCATGGCGGAGATCTTCTTGTCGTGGATCAGGATGTACCCGTCATCGATGGCAGCTTCCATCTTCTCAGGGTCGGTCACGAAATAGGGCGACAGGTAACCGCGGTCGAACTGCATACCGTCGACCGTCTCCAGCGTGGTCTCGAGACCCTTGGCCTCCTCGACCGTGATGACGCCGTCTTTGCCGACCTTCTCCATCGCCTCGGCGATGAGATCGCCGATCTCGGGATCATTGTTGGCCGAGATGGTGCCCACCTGGGCGATTTCCTGCTTGCCCGACGTGGCAACCGAGAACTTCTTCAACTCCGCCACGATGGCCTCGACGGCCTTGTCGATGCCGCGCTTCAGCTCCATCGGATTGGCGCCGGCGGTGACGTTGCGCAGGCCTTCCCGGTAGATGGCCTGGGCCAGCACGGTGGCCGTAGTGGTGCCGTCACCAGCGAGATCGCTCGTCTTGGTGGCGACTTCCTTGACCATCTGCGCTCCCAGATTCTCGACCGGGTCGGCGAGTTCGATCTCCTTCGCCACGGTAACGCCGTCCTTGGTGACGGTCGGCGAACCGAACTTCTTGTCGATGACCACGTTCCGGCCCTTGGGCCCAAGCGTGACCTTTACCGCATCAGCCAACTTGTCGACACCGGCCTTGAGCCCCGAACGCGCGTCGGTGTCAAAATGCAACTCCTTTGCAGCCATTTGTCTTCTCCTTCGAAATCGATCCGTGGATCCTAGCCGAGCTTGGCCAGGATATCCGTAGTCTTGATGATGATCACTTCGTCGTCGCCCAGCTGGAACTGTGTCCCGCTGTACTTGCCGTAAATGACCTTGTCGCCGACGGCGACGTCCATCGGTACCCGATCACCCTCTTCAATCCGGCCGGGTCCGACTGCGATCACTTCGCCCTGAGTCGGCTTTTCCTTGGCCGTGTCGGGAATGTAGAGTCCGCCCCGCATCTCCTCAGCGTCATCATTGGGCATGATGACAACACGATCCTCGAGCGGCTGAATGGCCGCCTTGGTCGCTGTAGCCATAGTTCATCCTCCACGAAAGTTGTAACACGTTGCGATAGTGGCACTTAACAGCATTTCTTGGCACTCGCCAGCAATGAGTGCTAATAGCTTCGACGGGAAGATATCCGGGTTGGAATCGAAGTCAACCCAATTCACCTCAGGCGATTGCAGGTCGCTGCCGAGCTCGCCGCCGGGATCGCGGCTGGAACCTCACACTGGTTTCATGGAATCGTCACGAAACCGTATTGACTTGCGAGCGGGACCCTCCGAGTTTTCCTGGTTAATCCGTGCCTTGCCTCGGCCGTTTTCCGAGGGACCGAACCGGTCGCTAACCACCAGCATTTCTGGAGCAACACTAATGGTACTCGCAGCGTTATTGGCTTCCGCACAGATGGTAACCGGGCAAGGCGCCATGGCCATGGCCCCGGCCGACTCGGCCAAACTCGAAGTCGTGGTCGACTCTTCCGCCAAGAAGATCATCATCAAAGTGGGACCGTTCGATCTTCCGGACCGAACCGGCGAAGACACCCATATGCACTCGGGAGCGGGGCACGACACGCCGGTGTACCACTTCGACTGGCCCATTGAAGGATGGCTGAGAGGCTTCGAGCTTCAGGCCTTTGATGGTGACGGCAACGTGCTTCCCCAGCGGATAGTTCACCACATGATCATGGTCAACTTCGACCGCCGGCAGCTGATATATCGCGCGGCCGAGAGGATATTGGGATCCGGAACCGAAACGGCGGGCTACGAACTCCCCAAGAGCATCGGCGTGCCGGTGCGTCCCGGGAGCGACCTGGGGATGTACATAGCCTGGCACAACACCACCGGGGCCCCCATCGAAGAGGCCTACTTCCAGCTTACGCTGTCGTGGATACCAAAGAACCAGGTACCCCGGCCGGTGAGCGGCCTGCCCGTCTATTTCGACGTCAACCTGACGATCGGCGGCACCAACACCTACGATATCCCGGCGGGCATTTCCGAGAAGAGCTACGAGTTCACCCTCCCGGTGAGCGGGCGGCTTCTCGGTGTCGGTGGCCACATGCACGACTACGGCGTCGAAGTGCGTCTGGAAGACGCCGAGTCGGGCAAGGTCATCACTACGGTCAAGGCGGAAGTGGATACCAACGGGTGGGTGGTAGATCTGGAACGTCACCTATTCGGAGTGAGTGGCCGTGGCAAGAAGCTCAAGGGCGACCACCGCTATCGTGTGGTGGCCGTCTATGACAATCCGACCGGAAAGACACTCGAATTGGGCGCCATGGCCCACATGGTAGGCCTCTACGCGCCCGACGATATCGACGATTGGCCCGCCATCGACTTGGAAGATCCATTGTACCAGAAGGACCTGGCGTCACTGGCAGACCAGTTTAGCAAGATTACGCCCATGAACATGCAGCATGAAGAAGAGGATGAGCACGGGGATCATGAGCATGGGGAGGATGATGGGGAGTGATCAGTGATCAGTAGTCAGTGATCAGTAATTGGAAATTGGAAATTGGGCAGGTCACATATTTCCAATTTCCAATTTCTAGTTTCTGTGTTCAGTCCAAGACCCGCCGCACACCCAGCGCTTCCACCACCACCGCCCGTAGGACTCGTCCACACTCAGGCGGCTGAGCCGTCCCCCCGCGTGAAGCGGTATGAATGAGCTGCACGACTCTCCCCATCGTAATGAATACGGACCCCGGCGACGCGCCGACTTTCCAAACATGCTTGCCGGGAGTCAAGCCTGGGCGGGCAGTGGACGAGTACGGGATTAGTCTGGTAGGAATTGGTGCTTCCGGCCTCCTCGATTCCTAAAGATTTCTTCCCAAGACCTTCACAATCCTTTTAGAACTGCGTCGCTATAAAGCCGCGTCTATACCTATCCATTCGTCGATGGTTTCCCGAGAACCGAGTCGGTCGCAAACCGACACTTCACCCGGAGTGACTACCATGATACTAGCAGCTTTGTTGGCCTCCGTTCAGATGGCCGCCGCGCAGGGTGGCATGCCCCCAGCCGACTCCGCCAGACTCCAAGTCGCGGTCGACTCGTCCGCCAAGGAAATCATCCTCACTGTGGGACCGTTCGACTTGCCGGACCGAACCGGTGAAGATGCCCACGCCCACTCGGGAGCTGGGCACGATACGCCGGTGTACCATTTCGCCTGGCCCATAGAAGGGTGGCTGAGAGGTTTTCACCTTCAGGCCATGGACGGTGAGGGCAACGTTCTGCCCCAGCGGATAATTCATCACATGATCATGGTCAACTTCGACCGCCGCCAGCTGGTGTATCCCGCAGCCGAGCGGATACTGGGATCCGGGACTGAAACACAGAGCTACGTGCTGCCCAAGAGTATCGGCGTCCCGGTGCGTACCGGGGGCGATCTCGGGCTCTACGTTGCCTGGCACAACACT
>JBDHMR010000217.1:0-4046 GCA_039656035.1 Gemmatimonadota bacterium | reverse complement strand
GGGCCCCTTAACCGCCAAAGTCACATTGTGGCCGCCGAAGCCGAAGGAATTCGACAGGGCCACCTTGAAGTCGCGCTCGACCATGCCGTCGGGGGCGCAGTCGAGATCGCAATCGGGATCGGGGACGAACTGATTGATGGTCGGCGGGATCTTTCCCCTGGTGACGGCCAGGAGTGACACGATGAACTCGAACGCTCCCGCACCGCCGAGGAGGTGTCCGGTCATTGACTTGGTTGAGCCGAAGATCAAGTCCCGGGCATGGTCGCCGAACACGCTCTTGACCGCTCGCGTCTCGGCCACGTCTCCCACCGGGGTGGACGTTCCGTGGGCGTTGATGTAGCCCACGTCGAGTGGGTCGATGTTGCCGCTGGCCAGGCACTCGCGGATGGCCTTGGCCGCGCCCTCGCCTCCCGGAGGCGGAGAGGTGATGTGATGGGCGTCGCCGCTGAGTCCGTAGCCGATTACTTCGCCCAGAATGGTGGCGCCCCTGGCTTCGGCGTGTTCCAGACTCTCGAGGACCACGATAGCACCGCCGTCGGCCAGGACGAAACCGTCCCGCTCCTTGTCGAACGGCCGGCTGGCTGTGGCGGGATCATCGTTGCGGAACGACAACGCCTTCATGTTGGCGAAGGCCGTGACGGTCAGTCCGGTAATGGCGGCTTCCGACCCGCCGGTGACCATGGCATCTGCCACACCACGCCCGATGAGGTCGTACGAATCTCCGATGGCGTTGGCCGACGATGCGCAGGCCGACACGGTGCAGTAGTTCGGTCCCTTGAGGCCGAACCGCATCGACACCAGGCCGGCGGCCATGTCCGAAATGAACATGGGAACGAAAAACGGGGAGACGCGATCGGGGCCCTCGGTGATGTAGGCGGTACAGTTGTCCTCGTAGGTCTGCATGCCGCCGATGCCACTACCGATGATGACCCCGGTACGGTCCGGATCGGGGAAGCCGTCGCTCAGTCCAGCGTGATCGACGGCCTGCTGTGCCGCGGCGATGGCGTACTGGACGAACTTGTCGTAGCGCCGAATTTCCTTGCGGGTGATGTAGGCCTGGGCGTCGAAGTCCTTGACCTCACAGGCAAACCGCACCTTGAGGTTGGAGGCATCGAATTTGGTGATGGGGCCCGCACCTGAACGCCCCTCGAGCAGCGCCGACCACGCGTCCTCGACGGAGTTGCCGACCGGGCTGATGGCTCCCAGCCCGGTCACTACTACTCTACGCCCCACCTATTTGCCGGTTTTGTCGTGGAGATAGTTCAGCGCATCACCGACGGTTCGCAGCTTCTCGGCTTCCTCATCGGGGATGTCGATGTCGAATTCCTTCTCGAAGGCCATGACCAACTCGACGGTATCGAGACTGTCAGCCCCCAAGTCGTCCATGAAACTGGCCTCGTTGGTGAGCTTGTCACGCTCGACCCCGAGCTCCTCGACGATGATGTCCTTGACCTTCTCTTCGGTTACTTCAGCCATTTGGTGTCACCCTTAAGCGAGGTTGAACGTGTGATCCTACGTTACCATACCGCCGTCCACGACCAGCACCTGACCGGTCATGAAGGAGGCCAAATCGGAGGCCAGGAACACGACTGCCCCGGCCACGTCATCGGGCTCCCCAATGCGGCCCAATGGAGTCCCGTCTAATAACGCCTTTTCGGCCTCAGGTGGCAAGCCGCTCGTCAGCGCCGTTTTGATGAATCCTGGGGCTATACAATTGACCAGAATGTTCCGGCTGGCGTACTCCCGGGCGATCGACTTGGTGAATCCAATCAGGCCGGCTTTTGCTGCGGCGTAGTTGGACTGCCCCTTGTTACCCGTGAGGCCAATCACGCTGGTCATGTTGATGATCCGGCCTGAACGTCGCTTCATCATGCCTTTGAGAACTGCCTTCGTCATGTTGAAGGTGCCGGTCAGGTTGGTGGCCAGCACTTCGTCCCAATCAGCCTGCCCGATTCTCAGCAGGATGTTGTCGCGGGTAAACCCGGCGTTGTTGACCAGGATATTGATGCCGCCCAGCTGTTCGGTGACGTCGGCCACGACCTGCTCCACCTGTGCCGCGTCGGCGACGTCGGCGCCAACCCCGATCATGCCGTCACCCAGCTCAGCAGCCACGGCCCGGGCCTGTTCGGCATTGCGGCTCATTACCGCCACGCGGGCGCCCGCCTCAACCAATCGCTGGGCCGAAGCCAGGCCTATGCCTCGCGTTCCTCCAGTGATCAGAGCGGTCTGTCCGGTCAGGTCGATCGTAAGGCTCATGAAATGAACGCCTCGACTTCGTTGGCCGTCCCCAGTGTCATCGAAACGGGAGACGGTACAATCCGTTTGAGCAGGCCGGACAGGACGCTTCCCGGCCCCATTTCGACGAAGGTGACTTCCTCCGCCAGCCCGGCAGCGGCCCGCATGCTGTCCACCCAGCGCACCGGGGCCGTGAGTTGAGCTTCGAGTTGCCGCACCGCTTCGGCCGCGGTACTCACCGGCTCGGCGGACGCGTTGGCGATCACGGGAATGCCGGGATCGTCAAACTGTACCGCCGCCAGGGCTTGCGCCAGTCCCGGCACGGCCGGTTCCATGAGCGGCGAATGGAACGCACCGCTGACCTTCAAAGGCAGCACTCGCTTGGCCCCGCGCGTCTTGCAGCCCTCTCCTGCCCTGGCGACAGCCCCGGGATCGCCGGAAATGACCGTTTGATCCGGAGCGTTGAGATTGGCTGCCACCGCCACCCCGTCTGCCGTTCCGGCCTCACTGCACGCGGCTTCGACTTCCTCCGTGGCAAGCCCCAATACTGCTGCCATCGCTCCCGGGCGTGCTTGTCCGGCCTCGAACATCAACTCGCCGCGCCGCCTCACCAGGCGGGCAGCGTCCGTTGGGGTCAGGGCCCCGGTCATTACGTAAGCGCTGTACTCACCCAGACTGTGCCCGGCGGCTCCGGCGACGTCCGTCAGCCGGTCCTTGACGACGGCGTAGACCGCCGCCGAATGGGCCAGAATTGCCGGCTGAGTATTGTGAGTCAGGACCAACTCCTCGGCGGGACCCTCCCACATGATGCGCGACAGAGCCACACCCAGCGCCTCGTCGATTGCCTCGAATGTGTCACGGGCCGCAGGAAAGCGCTCGGCAAGGTCGCGGCCCATGCCTACCTTCTGTGCCCCCTGGCCGGGGCACAACAGCATCATCACCACCGGACGACGGTGCTACCCCAGGTGAAGCCGGCCCCGAAGGTAACTAGCAGAACCGTCATGCCATTCTTTAAACGCCCTTCGCTGACGGCTTGGTCGAGCGCCAACGGGATCGAAGCGGCCGAGGTGTTGCCGTACCGGTCGATGTTGACCATCACCTTGTCCATAGGCATGCCGGTGTGTTTTGCGGTCGCCTCGATGATGCGGATGTTTGCTTGGTGAGGCACCATCAGGTCGATTTCTTCGGCGGTGATACCGGCGCGCTGAATGGCCTCGTCGCAGGCCTGGGCCATGGCGCGTACGGCCGACTTGAATACCTCCCGGCCGGCCATCTTCATGAAGTATGACCGGTCGGTCAACACCTGTTGGCTGAACGGCGTGGTAGCGCCACCCCCAGGCCGGTAGAGCAACTCGGCCAGGCGGCCGTCCGACCTGATGAAGGTCGAGAGGACGGCGCCGTCTGTCTGGCCATTGTGGGCACTGACGACAGTGGCGCCGGCCCCGTCGCCGAACAGGATGGCGGTGGAACGATCGGTTTCGTCGGTGATGGTGGACAGCTTTTCCGCGCCGACGACCAGGATATGCTCGGCCTGCCCCGCAGCGATGAGACCCTCGGCCACGGTGAGTCCGTAGAGCCACCCGGGGCACGCCGCGGAGATGTCGAACGCGGCAGCGTTTTCCGCGCCGAGGATTGCCTGGAGGTCGCATGCGGTGGACGGGAGGAGCCGGTCTGGTGTGGCGGTACCGAGGATGATGCCACCGAGGTCCAGCGGGCCGATACCGGCCTGTTCCATTGCCAGATCGGCAGCCGTCTTCGACAAGCTGGCAACGGTATCGTCGGGGCCGGCCCAGCGCCGTTCGCGAATTCCG
>JBDHMR010000216.1:0-4061 GCA_039656035.1 Gemmatimonadota bacterium | reverse complement strand
ATTGCGCCACCAGTCCCAGCTGATCTGGCCGCCGAAGACCGCAGCTTCCCATTTCATTACCAACGGGTCGAACACGTCGGTCCCCCGGCCGGTGTTCAGGATGTCGAGCGCTCCGTAGAGCGCACCGAGCAGCACGAGAGGATAGATCTCCCGCAGGAGCATACCGGTGCGCCCCAGTCCGGGTCGGGTCACCAGCACCACCAGTATCACGATCAGCGCGTGAGCGGTCAGCAGCCACCACGTTCCGCTGCTTGCGGGCGCCCGGACCAGGGCCACCGCAGAGACCATCCCCACGTAGGCCAGCACCAGGATGTCGACCGGCCGCAAACGATTCACAGCCATCCCGCGGCGCGATACCAGGCGGCTGTGAGGGTCACGCCGCTGGTGAGATCGTGTTGGGCCTCCCACCCCGTGTCCTGGGTGAGCGCGGCGGGATCGCCGGTCCAGGCCGGTTGGAAGAACTCGTTGGCCTTGTCGGCGTTGAGAAGCGTCGCCTGATTGGCCAGGCGTGCGGCGGCACCGGTGAGGGACAGTATGCCGCGGCCCATCCACTCCGGTACCCCGGGGGTGGCAACCTCCTTTCCCACGGCCTTCCCCACGGCCTGGGCGAACGCCCTGCTGGTGAAGATCTCCTGGTGGCACGGGTAGTAAGTCTTGCCGACACTCCGCTCACTGAGGGCCGCCGCTATGAGAGATCTGGCAAGATCCTCACCGGTTACCGCGGAAAGTTCCTGGTCCCCCGACCCGAACACCGGAGCCACTCCCCAGCGGGCCAGCTTGAACACCTTGAGGACTTCCGTGTCGCGTGGGCCGTACACCATGGAGGGCCGGAGGATGGTCCACGGCAGTGAACTGTGGCGCACCTCTTCTTCACCGGCCAGTTTGCTCCGACCGTAGTGCGTCACCGGCTGGGGCGTTTCGTTGCCGGTGAGAGGCTTGCCGGGCGCCGACGGGCCGGCCGCCGCCATGGAGGACACCAGGACGAAGCGGGGCGAGCCGTGCGTGGCCGCCGCGCTCAGCAGGTTGGCGCTTCCCTCACGATTGGCGCTGTCGAATTCGGCCGGATTGCGGGCGGCTACCAGGCCGGCCACATGGTAGATGACCTCCTGTCCGGCGGTGGCTTGCTGGAGCGCAGGTTGATCGTGCAGGTCGCCCGTGACCAGGCGCACACCGCGCGGTTCGAGGTTCCCGGCCTTGGCTTTGGCTGGTGAACGAACGAGCGCGGTGACGGTGTCACCGCGCTCGAGGAGGACATCGATCAGGTGGCTGCCAACGAATCCGGTGCCACCGGTGACGAGTACGTTCATAGCGCCCGGTCGTACATGCTGTAGGTCTTGTAGGGTTCGAATCCCACCTTGCTTGCCGCCTGGCGCATGGCGGCGTTGTCTTCCAGGATCCAGCCGGCCTCGCCCCAGCGCATTTTGTGTTCGTGGCCCTTGGTCCAGATCCAGTGGTACAGTACCGCGTCGATGCCCTTGCCGCGGAACTCCGGCACGATTCCCAGCAGCAGAATGCGCAAGCGGTGGATGCGTTCTGTCTTGAGCTGCCACAACAGCTTGAGGGCGGTGGGGAACATCCGGCCCGACCGATTGGACTGGAACACCACGTTGAAGTCCGGCAGGGCCAATCCGAAGCCAATGACCTCGCCGTCCTTCTCCACGAACGGCACCAGGTCGGGAACGATCACCGGCTTGAATTGCTGTGCCAGGTGATCGATTTCCGCGTCGGTCATGGGGATGAAGCCCCAGTTCTTCTCCCAGGCCTGGTTGTACACCTTCTTGACCAATTCGATTTCGTTATCGAAGTCGTCCATGTTCAACGGCCGAAGGGTGAGCTTCTGGCGCTTGGTGATGATCTTGAGGGCTCTCGAAAGTCGTTCCGGCAGCGGCGTTTCGGTAAGGCCGTCGGGTACGCCCTTGCAGTACATCAGCATGTTCTTGGCCTTGGTGAAGCCCGCCCCCTCGATCAGGGTCACGTAATACGGTGGATTGTGGGGCGACATCAGCGTGGGCGGTGTGTCGAAGCCTTGTACCAGGAGGCCGCACTCGTCGTTTACCGAGAACGACGCCGGGCCGCGCATCACGTCGTGCCCGTGGGCGCTGAGCCACTCTCCCGCGGCATCGAACAGTGCCTGGGCGACGACCGGGTCGTCCTGGCACTCGAAAAAGCCGAAGAAACCGACACGGTCGTCGTGGGTTTCGTTGTGGAGTTGGTTGGAGTTCGCTGCAATCCGCCCTACCACCGTCCCGTTCCGCTCAGCCAGGAAATAGTCCGCCTCGGCGTGGTCGAAGAACGGGTTCTTCTCTTTCGAGAGCAGCCCGCGAACGTCGTGCTTGAGCGGCGGTACCCACACTGGGTCCCGCCTATGGAGGCTATAGGGAAAATCGATGAAGCGCTTGAGATCGCGGGATGTCTCGACCCGCTTGATGTCCACCTGGATCAGACTACACCCAGTTCGCGCCCGATCTTGGCGAAGGCCTCGAGCGCGAAGTCGATCTGCTCGAAACTGTGCGTGGCCATGACGCTGGTCCGCAAACGGCACTGCGCTGGGTGAACCGCCGGTGGCGCCACCGGGTTGGTGAACACGCCGGCGTCGAACAGCTTACGCCAGAAGAGGAACGTCTTGTCGAGTTCGCCGATGAGCACCGGGACGATTGGCGTGACCGTGGGGCCGATGTCGAGGCCCATCGAGCGGAAGCCTTCTTGCAGCCGGTGGGTGTTGGCCCACAACTGTTCGCGACGTTCTGGCTCGTCCTGGAGGACTTGGAGTGCGGCTATTACGCCGGCGGTATTGGCCGGCGGCAGCGAGGCGGTGAAAATCAGTGGCCGGCTGTGATGCTTCAGGTAGTGGATGACTTCTTCCGACCCCGCCACGAACCCGCCGATGGATGCCAGCGACTTGGAGAACGTGCCGACGATGATGTCGACGTCGTCGACCATGTCGAAATGCGCGGCGGTGCCTTCTCCGTTGGGGCCCAGCACGCCGAGCGAGTGGGCGTCGTCCAATGCCAGGGCAATGCCGTTCCGCTGGGCGATTTGCACCAGGGCGGGCACCTCGGCGATGTCGCCTTCCATGGAGTAGACTCCGTCCACGATGATCATGGATCCGCGATCGGGGTCCGACTGGATCTTGCGCTCGAGGCCTTCCATGTCGCCGTGGACGAATCGCTCGGTGCGCCCATAGGACATCTTGGCGCCGTCTACGATCGAGGCGTGGTCGAGCTTGTCGAGATAGACCTTGTCGCTGCGGCCAACCAATCCGGATATCAGTCCCAGGTTGGCGCCGTAGCCAGTTGAGAAAACGATGACCTCGTCCTTGCCGAGGAACTCGGCCAGGTCGTGTTCCAGCTGCATGTGCAGATCGAGGGTGCCGTTGAGGAACCGGCTGCCGGTGCAGCCCGACCCGTAACGCTTGAGGGCAAACTCGGCGGCTTGCAACACTTTGGGATGATGGGTCAGCCCCAGGTAGTTGTTGGAGCCGAGCATGATCCGCTTCTTGCCTTCGATGACGACGACCGTGTCTTCCGACTCGGAGATCGGCTTGAAGTACGGGTACAGACCCGAGGCCTGGACTTCCTTGGCCTTGGTGAAGTTTCGACACTTGTCGAAGAAGGAGACGTGCTGCAGGGTCGTATGGTTGCTCACTTGGCCTCGTGGTCAGGTGTCAAACCGGCCACCGTCGAGTGGCCGTAGGTCCATACAATTAGACAACATAAAGTACCTCGGTCCATCGTGTCGCACAAGCTGCAACGTGGGCCTTACTCCATCTTTTGCAGGGCGTTTTGCCCGGGCTTGGGCCCGGAAACCCCGGCAATGTGCCATTCCCGGCCCAGGGGGTTGACGCATCAACAAATGTTGATATATTGATCGCCATGACAACAGCAACACAGGTCGATATGGCTACCACGGCGCAGCGATTTCAGGCGCTCTCCGACCCCACCAGGCTAAAAATACTGGAGCTTCTGGCCGGCGGGGATCGCTGCGTTTGCGAGCTGACCGCGGCAACGGGCGCGGCCCAATCACGGCTTTCGTTTCATTTAAAGGCACTGCTCCAGGCAGGG
>JBDHMR010000215.1:0-4815 GCA_039656035.1 Gemmatimonadota bacterium | reverse complement strand
GTTGTGCCGCCATCTCGAGCCGTGCGGCATGGGCAACCCCGGACCCGTCTTCGGTGTCAGAGGCGTGCAATTCGCCAACCGATCGGTGGTGGGGAAGGGCCACCTGAAGGGCGTACTAACCGCGGGCCGCCGGCAGCTCGATACCATCGGGTTCCAGTGGGCCGACCGGGCGTCGTGGTTGGGCGACGACCCGGTAGACGTGGCCTTCAAGCTCGAGCTGAACGAGTGGCGTGGCAGGCGGACTCTCCAGGGCAGGCTGGTGGGGCTCACCCCGTCGGGGTCGGCCCCGTCCGGTTGAGCGGGATCCGTGCGAATCATCGCGGGAGCCTTTCGCGGGCGGCGGCTTCTAGTACCACGGGGGGACGAGGTCAGGCCCACATCCGATCGCGTGCGGGAGGCGTGGATGAGTATCCTGGGGAGTGAGCTGGCCCACGCGCGGGTACTCGACCTGTTTGCCGGGAGCGGTGCGCTGGGCCTGGAAGCCTTGTCGCGCGGGGCGGCGTCGGTAGAGTTCGTGGAGCGGAACGCCAAGGCCGTGGCGGCTCTGGAGAAGAACATCGAACAACTGGGTGTGGCCAAGGTGACTACCGTCCGCCGCCAAGATGCTCTGCGGTTTGCGGAAGGGTTGCAAGAAGACGCCTACGACGTGGTATTTGCCGACCCGCCGTATGCCGGTGGTGTCGCCGACCGGCTCATTGCCCTCTTCCGCGCGGTCCCATTCGGGCGCATTCTATCAGTCCGGCCGCAGGCACGCTGGGTGACGAGACACGTCGCTACGGATC
The DNA here is from genome assembly GCA_039656035.1 of Gemmatimonadota bacterium. Classification (GTDB taxonomy): domain Bacteria; phylum Gemmatimonadota; class Gemmatimonadetes; order Gemmatimonadales; family GWC2-71-9; genus N074bin45. The sequence continues at coordinate 4,033 of JBDHMR010000215.1, read as the reverse complement.
AACCGCCCTCAGCTTCTGCTACGCGCCATGACACGAATCGCCATCTATCCGGGGTCGTTCGACCCCCCGACGAAGGGCCATGAAGACCTCATCCACCGGAGTCTGGCGCTGTGCGACCAGCTGATCGTGGCGGTGGCGGTAAACGTCCAGAAGGAGCCGCTGTTCTCCCCCGAAGAGCGGCTGGAAATGCTGGGGCAGGCCTGCGGCGACGATCCCCGCATAACATTCACCACGTTCGATACGCTGCTGGCCGATTTTGCCCAGACGGTCAACGCCACCTTCATCGTGCGCGGTCTGCGCGCCGTGAGCGACTTCGAGTATGAATACCAGATGGCCTTGATGAATCGGCAACTGCATCCCACCCTGGAGACGGTGTTCCTGATTCCACCGGTCGCCTTCACCTACCTCAGTTCCAGTCTGGTGCGCGAGGTGGCCAAGTTCGGCGGAGACGTCAGTGCCTTCGTCCACCCGGCTGTGGCCGCCGCGCTCCAGCAGAAGTTCGCCAAATGAGCTTCCTCGAACGACTCCGGGAGCGTGCCGCCTCGTCTCCCATGCGTGTGGCCCTTCCGGAAGGCGACGACCCGCGCGTGCAGGCCGCCGCGAAAACTCTGGCGGCTGACGGTTTGGCTCATCCGATCCTGATCGGTGGAGCCGACGGGATCGACCCGGCCAAAGACCCCCGGCTGAGCCGGGTGGCCGAACACCTGAGGACGCGGAAACCCGCCGTGGTTCACGACGCCGTCCACGCGCTCGATCTGGCTTCCGATCCGCTCCTGTTCGCGGCCAGCCTGGTCGCCCTGGGAGAGGCGGACGGCTGCGTGGCCGGTGCCTCCCACGCGACCGGCGACGTCATCCGGGCCGCCCTGTGGAGCATAGGCACCGCGCCGGGGGTCGACCTGGTCAGTTCGTCGTTCTACATGGTCATGCCCGACGACAGGGTGCTGACCTTCGCGGATTGCGGGGTGGTGCCGGAGCCCACTGCCGAGCAGCTGGCTCAGATAGCGTTGGCCACCGCCCGCGACCGGTCGTTGGTGGTGGGCGACACGCCGCAGGTGGCGTTCCTGTCCTTCAGCACCAAGGGTAGCGCCGAGGGACCGCAAGTCGAGAAGGTGCGCCAGGCACTGGCGGCCTTCGAGGAACTGGCGCCCGGCATCGCCGCCGACGGTGAGCTCCAGGGCGACGCGGCCATCGACCCCGAGGTGGCCCAGCGCAAGGCGCCTGGGTCTCCCGTGTCCGGGCGGGCGAACGTGTTGGTGTTCCCCAACTTGGACGCCGGGAACATCGCCTATAAATTGGTGCAGCGCCTGGCGGGCGCGGTGGCTCTTGGCCCGGTGCTTCAGGGCCTGGCGCGGCCGATGTCGGACTTGTCGCGTGGCGCGACACCTGATGATATTGTCCAGGTGGCCTGCGTCGTCGCGCTGCAGGCGATGCCGACCGCAACCTAGGGAGGAATGCGATGGGGTTCAGTTCCGCGAAGGACGAGGGAGGCGTGACGGTCATCTCCGTCGAGGGGCAGTTGATCGTGGGTAACCGTCAGGAATTGAAAAATCTGGTGCAAGACGCCCTGGGAGAGGGCGACCGAAAGTTCCTCATCGATTTTGCGGGAACGGCATATATCGATTCATCCGGATTGGGCGCACTGGTGTCCATCTCGAAGAAGATTCGGGAGCAGGGTGGGGAGTTGCGTCTGGCGGAACTCAACGAGGATCTGCGGTCCCTGTTCGAGCTGACCAAGCTCGACACATTGTTCGCCATTGCCGAATCGCGTAGCGAAGCGCTGGCCAACTTCTGATCCGGGCATGACCGCACCGCTCAAGGTCACCGTTCAACGGTTGGATGCGGCCGCGCCATCGGGGCTCGCTGCCGAAATCTCGTTGCAGCTCCCCAGTGAAGTGGTGTTGATCGAAGAGGCAGTGGAGCTGATATCCCGTCATTGTCTTGCCGGCCACCAATCATCGGATCGATTCTGTTTTCGGCTGCAGGTGGCGTTGTCCGAGGCGCTGGCCAATGCCATCGTGTGCGGCAACGGTGAAGACCCCACCAAGGTGGTTCACATAAGGGTGGAATGTCTGGTCGAGCAGGTGCATCTCCACGTCACCGATCAGGGTAACGGATTCGACCCTCATAACATCCCCGAGCCAGTGTTTCCTGATGATCTAGAGAACGCCTGCGGCCGCGGTCTGTTTCTCATCTACAACTTGATGGATCAGGTTCGCTTCAACGATCGAGGAAATTCGATCTGTATGACGCTGCGCCGTCACTAGCACAACACGACACCACCCTCGGTGCCTTGGCGAAGCTCGCCCAGGCACGGCTACGGCTGTGGCGTTACGACGGCCGCGGGTTGCGGCTGGCCTTTGGCGATGATCCCGGTTGGCAACCGCCGGTGCCAAAAGTGGGCGGCCGTATTCCCGTGCTGGAACACGGCTGGATCTGGCTCCAGGCCGTGCCCGGAGCCAACGGGTTCTGGCTGGAGGTCGAACCCGACGGCCCCCGTCCGGTGGAGACACTGGCTCCGCGGGTAGCCGAAGTGGTCGGCGCTTTCCTGGCGTCGCAACACGACCTGGGGCGGATCACCGAGGAACTGGCCGACCGGTACCAGGAAATCGACCTGCTGTACACCATCAGCGAACTCCTGGGTCAGAAGATTTCGTTCAGGGAAACCGCCAAGAACATCCTCCGCGAAGTCAGCACCATGGTGAGCGCCCGGCGTGCGTCCATCCTGGTTCACGACGAGGCTTCAGGGTTCCTCGACATCGCAGCCACCTGGGGTGTCCGGCCGGAACAACTGACGCCGGTCACCGCCGACGACGCGCTGTCGATCGCCGCCCGCGTGTTTCGCGAGGAACGAATGGTGGTGGTCAACGCGGAAGACGCCAACACGCTGGTCCACGAAGACGAACGTACCTATCGTGGCCGCGCGTTTCTCTGTGTTCCGGTGTCCTATGCGGCTCCCGGGGCTCGGTCGCGCTGCGTGGGCGTCATGAGCTTCACCGACCGGCTGGGTACCGATGAATTCTCGGTGGGCGACCAGAAGCTCGTTGCCGCCGTGGCCAATCAGGTCGGCGCCGCTATCGAGAACGATCGCCTTACCCTGCGCGACATCCGGCAGCAACGGGTGCAACAGGAACTGTCCCTGGCCCACGATCTCCAGCTAAAACTCATGCCGACCCCTTCGGTGTTGGGTGACCGCGCGGATCTGGCGGTTCGCTGTTACCCGGCCGAGCAGGTGGGCGGCGATTTTTACACTTTCGGCCAACTGCGGGGCGACCAGATAGGCGTGATGCTGGGTGACGTGTCGTCCCACGGGTTCTCCGCCGCGCTGGTCATGGCACTGGTGCTGTCCGCCGCGGCCATCCACACCGGAACGGACGGTTCACCCGACGAAATTCTCGACGCGTTGCACCGGAGCCTGTCGCTCAAGCTCGACTCGACCGAGATGTATTTCACCGTGTTCTACGGCATCCTCAGTCGGGCCGCCGGAGAGATCACCTTCGCCAGCGCCGGCCACCAACACGCGTTCAAGATCCCTCGCGAAGGCGACCCCATCCGGTTGGCCACCACCGCTCCGCCGCTCGGCCTGGCGGAACCCGGCAGCATCGGTTGCTCGCACGTCGAGTGGGATGTGGCACATGACCTCCTGTGCCTGTGGACCGACGGACTGGTCGAAGCGCGCAACGCGGACGGCGAGGCCTACAGCGAACGCCGCCTGTTGGACGTCATGGGGCGCTGCCGCAGCGAAAAACCAGAGACGATCGTCCAAGCGGTGTTCGACGACCTCGAGAGCTTCGGCGCCCAATACCGTGACGACCGCACGCTGTTGGTCTTGCGTCTGTGAGAGCCAAGCGCCGGCTCGGCCAACACTTTCTTACCGACCCGTCCATCCTGAACCGGATCGTCGACGCCCTCGACCCGGGGCCCGGCGACACCGTGTTGGAAATCGGACCGGGGCGTGGCGCGCTGACCGCGGTGCTGGCCGGACGAGCCGGCACGGTGGTAGCCATCGAACGCGACGGCGACATGGTGGCCCACT
>JBDHMR010000214.1:0-4095 GCA_039656035.1 Gemmatimonadota bacterium | reverse complement strand
CCGGCCGATGCCTGGCAGCTGACCACCGATCCGGCCGCGGCGCCCGCCACGCCGGAGGTTGTGACCATCAGCTTCGAAGCGGGAATCCCGGTAGCGGTCGACACCGTGCCGCTAGACGGCCCCGCCCTGATTCAGCACCTCAATGTCATGGCCGGGGCTCATGGAATTGGCCGCATCGACATGGTGGAGGACCGACTGGTGGGCATCAAGTCGCGGGAGCTGTATGAGGCGCCCGCCGCGGTGACGCTGCACACGGCGCGGGAAGCACTGGAACAGCTCACCCTCGACCGGGAAACCCGGCGGCTCAAAGCCGGCTTGGGACAAGAACTGGCGCGGTTGGTGTACGACGGTCTCTGGTTCACGCCGCTCAGGTCATCCATCAACGCCTTCGTCGATCAAGCCAGCGAGCCGGTCACGGGCGACGTCCGACTGGAGTTCCATCGAGGGACCGTGCGAGTGGTGGGCCGCCGCTCTCCATGTTCACTGTATCAGCATGACCTGGCGACGTACGGGTCGGGTGACACGTTCAACCACAAGTCGGCAGCCGGTTTCATTGATCTGTTCGGCAGGGAGGCACGAACTGCCGCGCAAAGAAGTACCAAGCCATCGAAGATTCTGGGAGGTGTAGCATGACCGACCTGTGGGGTGGTCGTTTTGCCGAACCGCTGGCCGACGAGATGCGCCGGTTCTCGTCCTCGTATGCGGTGGACTACCGACTGGCGTCCTACGACCTGATCGGCAGCATGGCCCACGCGCACGCGCTGCACGACGCCGGGATACTCGACCAAGCTCAATTGAAGACACTGCTCGCCGCCCTCGATCAGGTGGCCACCGAAGTCAGGGATGGCACCTTCGCGCCCGGGCAAGGCAACGAGGAGCCCCTGCCTGAGGATGTCCATTCCGCCGTCGAGGCCCGGCTGGTGGAGTTATGCGGGGACATCGGCAAGAGACTACACGCGGGGCGCAGCCGCAACGACCAGGTGGTGACGGACATGTTGTTGTGGCTGCGGGACGCCTCGCTCGAGATCGAATCCTCCGTGCGCCAACTGCAACAGACGCTCGTTACTCTGGCCGAGCGGTACCAGGACCTGGTGATCCCGAGCTACACCCATATGCAGCGAGCCCAACCGGTGTCTCTGGCGCATCAGCTCCTGGCACACTTCGAGGCCTTCGACCGCGACGTCGGCCGGTTGCGGGACGCTCGTGCCCGCGCCGACCGCTGTCCCCTCGGCGCCGGCGCCGGTACCGGCACGTCGATCCCGGTGGATCGACAGGCCACGGCGGCTCGCCTGGGTTTCAGCCGGGTGGCCACCAACTCGGTCGACGCCGTGGCGGACCGTGACTGGGCCGTGGAGTTCGTGTCGGCCTGTGCCCTGATCATGACGCATCTCTCGCGGCTGGCCGAGGAACTGATACTGTGGTCCGCCGTGGAGTTCGGGGTGGCGCGCATCGGTGACGCCTTCTGTACCGGCTCGTCCATGATGCCGCAGAAGCGCAACCCCGATGCGGCGGAACTGGTGCGAGGAAAAACCGCCCGGGTCCTCGGCGATCTGCAGACCCTCCTCACCTTGCTCAAGGGGCTGCCCCTGGGCTACAATCGCGACATGCAGGAAGACAAGGAAGCCCTGTTCGACGCCAGCGATACCACGGGCGCCGCCCTGGCGATCATGGCCTCGATGCTGCGCTCGACCGAATTTCAGGCGCCGGCCTCGCCGGGGCTAGATTTCATGGGTGCCACCGACTTGGCGGAAGAACTGGTGCGTAGAGGCGTACCGTTCCGGGTGGCTCACCAGCGTGTGGGCCAACTGGTGCAGCGGTGTGAGGCCGACGGCCGGGGCCTGGCCCAGGCGACGGCGGACGAACTGGCCAGCGCAGGCGTGTCCGATCTCGATCCGTCCATCCTGACGCCGGCCGGTGGCGTGATGGCCAAGAAGAGCCAGGGATCCACCGCGCCGAAGGAAGTGGCCAGCGCGCTGGCCGAAGCGAAAACCACTCTATCCATGGTATGAGGGACAGATGAACACCACCGAGTATCTGACTGAGGTCGATAAATACAGCGCGCACAACTACCTCCCTCTCCCCATCGTGTTGTCACGCGGGGAAGGCGCCTGGGTGTGGGACGTGGAGGGCAACAAGTATCTCGACTGCCTGGCGGCCTATTCTGCAATGAACCATGGCCACCGACATCCAAAGATCATCGCCGCAGCTCATGAGCAACTCGACAAACTGACCCTGACGTCTCGCGCGTTCCACAACGACAAGATGGGACCGTTTCTGCATCAAGTGTGCGACCTGACCGGCTACCAGAAGGCGCTGCCGATGAACACCGGCGCCGAAGCGGTCGAAACCGCCATCAAGGCCGTACGCCGGTGGGGCTACCGGGTGAAAGGCGTGCCGTCGGACGCCGCGGAAATCGTCGTGTGCCACAACAACTTCCACGGCCGCACCACGACGGTGATCTCCTTCTCAACGGAAGAAGCCTACAAGGCAGACTTCGGCCCCCTGACTCCCGGTTTCGTCGCCATTCCTTATGGTGACAGCGCCGCTCTGGAGGCCGCCATCACGCCCAACACCGTGGCCTTCCTCATGGAGCCGCTCCAGGGCGAAGGCGGCGTCATCATTCCACCCGACGGCTATCTCAAGGCTGTGGCCGACATCTGCCAGGCCAACAACGTGCTCCTCGTGGCCGACGAAATCCAAACCGGGCTGGGCCGGACCGGGAAGATGTTCTGCTGCGATTGGGAGAACGTACGTCCCGATGTCATGATACTGGGGAAGGCACTAGGCGGCGGCGTGTACCCCGTTTCGGTAATGCTGTCCGACGCCGAAGTGATGGACGTGTTCCTGCCGGGCGATCACGGTTCGACCTTCGGCGGCAACCCGCTGGGTGCCGCCGTGGGGATGGCCGCCCTCCAGGTGATCGTCGACGAGCAACTGCCCCAGCGGGCCCAGGAATTGGGATCGTGGTGGCTCGGAGAACTCAAGCAAATACCCTCGCCCCACGTCAAGGAAACCCGCGGCAAGGGACTGATGATCGGCGTCGAGATCAAAGCTGAGTCGGGCACCGCTCGCCCATATTGCGAGGCGCTTCAAAAGCGCGGCATCCTGGCCAAGGAGACGCACGAACAGGTCGTTCGGTTCGCTCCGCCGTTGACGGTTGAGAAGACAGACCTGGAGTGGGCGTTGGGGGAGATACGGGAGGTGTTGACCGGCCAGACGGCTTCAGCTTAGGGGGTGTCTGTTGGAATATTGAATAATGAGTGCCAGTGAATATTGAATAATGGAATGAAGTTGGATTGTTGTAGTTGTTCATCATTCTTGTGGCATTCACGATTGCTGGCACTCACTATTCTCCCGGTCCTTCAGGACCACTCGCGCGTTTGCGTGCCGAGCAGGTGCTTCAGCGTCTGAACGCGGTCGATTATGTTCCTGGGCACGAGTCCACGCCTCCCAGGAGCTCCCCAATGTCCCGCTCGGTTTCTTTCGTCAGCATCATGGCAGCATGTTCCCTGTTGGCCACGGCGTGTGATCCGCCGCCGCCTACCGAGGACCACCTCATCGCCCAGGCGACGGAGATCCACGGGCGACTGCTCACCATCGACACGCACGATGACATTCCACCGAATTTCGCCACCGACGAGGTCGATCCCGGGGCGGCGGGTGGCCGTCAGGTTACGCTGCCACAGATGCGGGACGGTGGGTTGGACGTGGCGTTCTTCATCGTTTACGTGGGACAGACCGAGCGGACGGAAGAGAACTACGCCAAGGCCAAGGAAGACGCCCTGGTCAAGTTCGCCGCCATTCACCGGATGGCGGACACGCTCTATCCGGCGCAGATCGAATTGGCCTACTCCACGGCCGATGTCACCCGCATTCATGAGAGCGGCAAGCTGGTGGCCGCCATCGGCATCGAGAACGGCTACGCCATCGGCAAGGACCTGTCTCTGCTCGAGCGGTACTACGAGTTGGGGGCACGCTACATCACCTTGGCGCACGGCGGGCACAACGACATCGCCGATTCATCTACGCCCCGTGACCATCTGGACGACGGTCCGGAAGAACATGGCGGCATCAGCGCGTTCGGTGAGGAAGTCA
>JBDHMR010000213.1:0-4097 GCA_039656035.1 Gemmatimonadota bacterium | reverse complement strand
ACCCCGAGGGCCGTGAACTCGCCGGTCAGGACGGGCTGGGCCCAGGATGTAGGCACGTAGGACTGGGCTCCGAGGTTGTAGACCTCATCCGGCTTCGTGTCCTGGACGACGCCCGTTAGTGAGTGCTGATCCAGGAGATCGGCGGGGAGGAGTTCCAGCTTGTCGAGCAGGTGTTCGATACGCTCGTAGCCGTGGTGGCTGGTCCGGCGGACGACACCGAAGACTTGGTAGCCTTTCTCGAGCAGCAGTTCGGCTAGATAGGAACCGTCCTGGCCGGTTATTCCGGTAATGAGGGCAGAGGGCATTGAAGGGACCTGGTTGTTGTGTTGAGGCCAGTGAGGGGTTAGTTTTCTTGGTTCGCTAGGATACGTAACATTACGCAAGGACTACAGTTATGGCACGGGTCTGTTCCGTGTGTGGCAAAGGGCCGATCACCGGCAATAACGTAAGCCACGCCAACAATAGAACCAAGCGCCGCTGGTATCCCAATTTGCAGACGGTGCGGGTTTTGGTGAAGGGCAGCCCCAGACGTGTACGGGCCTGCACCCAGTGCATCCGCAGCGGCCGGGTAACCAAGGCCGGCTGACCGCACGGCCCGCATCAGCTTACAAAAAAGGGGACCCCAGGGTCCCCTTTCTCGTTGTATCCGGTGGCCCTCTATGGTCATTCGGCCAGCAACTCGATCCGGGCCATGTCGGCACCGTCTCCGGGCCTGAACCCCAGCTTTAGAATACGGATGTAACCCCCGGGCCGAGCTGCGAACCGCGGCCCGATCTCGTCGAACAGGCGTTTGAGGATTACCCGATCCTTGATGCGCCGCTCGACTTGTCTCCGGGCGTGAAGGTCACCGCGGCGGGCCAAAGTGATCAGCTTCTCGGCGAACGGCCTCAGTTCCTTGGCTTTGGCCGTGGTGGTAACTACCGCCTCGTGCTTGAAGAGGCTGGTTACCATGTTGTTCATCATGGCCCGCTTGTGGCTGGCCGTCCGTGACAGCTGCCGCCCCTTGACGCGGTGACGCATCTAAACCTTCTCCTGGGAGCCGCCGTCCGTGGGCTGGGCTGGGACAGGGTCTGACGTTGGTAGCGGGTCGGGTGTACTGGTAGCGCCGACATCGAAGGACATGCCGAAGCTGAGCCCTTCCCTCTGGAGCAACTCACCGATCTCGGACAAGGCCTTCTCGCCGACGTTCTTGACCTTCAGGAGGTCTTCCTCAGCCAACTCTACCAGATCCTTGAGCGTCCTGATGCTGGAGTTCTTGAGTGAGTTGAGGGCCCGCACCGAAAGCCCCAGGTCGTCGATGGGCCGCTCCAAACGTTCACGCAGGTCGTCGCTGGCGATGGACGCGTCTTCTTCCACCGGATCGGGCGCGATGGGAACCATCCCGAAGTCGCGGAAATACTGGAAGTGTTCCTGGGCCAGAGCCGCCGCATAGGCGATGGCATCCTCGGGGGTGATGGTCCCGTCGGTTTCCACCTGGACGGTAAGCCGATCGTAGTCGGTGCGCTGTCCAACGCGGGTTTCAGCCACCGAGAAATTGGCTCGGAGAACTGGGTTATAGATGGCGTCGATCCGAACGAGGTCGACGGGCATGCCGCTGTCGCTGTCGTGGAGTTCCGCCTCTACGTACCCACGTCCCTTGTTGACGTACAATTCCGCGGATACCTCGCGGTCTTCCTGGACCGTGAACAGCAGGTGGTCGGGATTCTGGACCACGATCGATCCGTGTTCCTGGATGTCGCGGGCATGGACCGCGCCAGCACCGTCTACCGAGATGTGCAACACGACCTCATCAACGTCCTCGACCATTACCAAAGTCAGCGCCTTGAGTCGCTGGATGATTTGGTGGACGTCCTCGAGGACACCCTGAACGATCTGGTGTTCGTGAACCACGCCGTCCATCCGGAATCCCCACACCGCGCTGCCGCGGAGTGAAGACAACAGAAGCCGTCGCAGCGCGTTGCCGAGAGTGTGCCCGAAACCACGTTCGAGAGGCTGCAGCCGGAATTCGGCCGCGTTGGGGTTGTCGTCCCGCTTGGTCATTTCGACCAGGTGCGGCCGAACCAAGCCAGTAAGATCAATGCTCATATTGCGTCCGCTACTTGGAGTAGAGCTCTACGATGAGCTGTTCCTGGGCCACTGTCGGGATAGCATCCCGGGTGGGCCGCTCGAGATATTTGCCGGAAGCCTTGTCGGTATCTACCGACAACCAGTTCACGGGCGCACCGCGGGAGGCGAACTCCAGAGATGCCTTGACCATGAGCGATTCCCGGCTCTTGCTGCACACTTTGACTTCATCGCCGGGGGCGGCCCGGTAGGATGGGATGTCCACCCGGCGTCCGTTGACCTCGACGTGGCCGTGCCGCACCAACTGGCGTGCCGCCTTGCGACTGACAGCGAAGCCCATTCGGTAGACGATATTGTCGAGCCGGGATTCGAGCGCCACCAACAAGTTGGTGCCTTTCACGCCAGCCTCGTGCGTGGCCTTGTCGTACAGATTGCGGAACTGCTTCTCGGACAGGCCGTAGATGCGCTTGACCTTCTGCTTTTCCCGCAACTGCTTGGAATACTCCGACGCCTTCCGGGGACGGCGGCCACCCTCACCGTGCTGCCCGGGGGCGTAGGCCCGCCGTTCGATGCCACATTTTTCCGTCAGACAACGGCTCCCCTTGAGGAACAGCTTTGTGCCCTCACGGCGGCACAGCCGACAACTTGGACCTGTGTAGCGTGCCATGGCTCAGACCCGCCGTTTCTTCGGTGGGCGACAGCCGTTGTGGGGAATGGGAGTAACATCCCGGATGGACATGACCTTGAGCCCCGCGGAGGCGAGAGCCTGGACCGCGGACTCGCGCCCGCTACCGGGACCCTGGACCCGCACATGCACCCGCTTGAGACCCATGTGAACGACCTCTCGGGCGGCCTGCTCGGCGGCGACCGTGGCGGCGAACGGGGTGGACTTCTTCGAGCCCTTGAAACCGGCTTTGCCGGCCGAACCCCATGCCAAGGTATTCCCTTGCAAATCGGTGATGGTGATTAGCACGTTGTTGAACGTTGCCGAGATGTGGGCCATGCCCTCCGCCTCGACGACCTTCTTGCTGCGTCTGCCTGCACGTGGTGATGTAGCCATAGACGATTACTTCTTGGTCGCTTTCTTCTTACCGGCGATCGCGCGACGGGCGCCACGCTTCGTCCGGGCATTGGTATGGGTGCGTTGACCGCGGACCGGAAGGTTGCGGCGGTGCCGGATTCCGCGGTAGGCCCCGATGTCCATCAATCGCTTGATGTTCATCGCTACTTCGGTACGCAGCGCGCCCTCGACCTTGACGGCGCGGTCGATGTACTGGCGCAACCGCGCCACCTCTGCGTCCGACAGATCCCGGACCCGCGTGGCCGGCTCTACGCCGGTTTCCGACAGAATGACGTCACTGGTGGGGCGCCCGATGCCGTAGATATAGGTAAGGGCAATTTCGACCCGCTTGTCCCGCGGAAGATCGACACCTGCAATTCGTGCCATATACTAGCCCTGCCGCTGTTTATGCTTGGGGTTACGCTTGCAGATAATCCGAACCACTCCGCGGCGACGGACCACCCTGCAGTGTTCGCAAATCGGCTTGACACTCGATCGGACCTTCACGGCACGCTCCCAAAATATCCGGTTCTTGACGAGCTTTCCAATATAGAGGGGGCCGCTAAGGCACGCAAGGGAAGCTACATCCGTCAATTGCGGGTGATCCGCAGCTCCACCAGGACCCAACGATCACCCTCCTGACGGTATGCCAACAAGACCGTCTCAGCCCTGACTTCCTCCGTCCCGGCCACCCGGTAGCGCCGCCGCAACTCCACGTAACCCTGGCCGGCCGACACCACCCGCGCCGCCCGCACCACAGTTTCCACCTCCTCGGCCCCGCCCAGGTACTCTGCCAGCAGGGCAGCTCCCTGTGCCTGGCTCAATGCGGCCGAGGGGTCTGCCCCGGGGAGCTGCACCCGGATCCCGCGAACGGCGGGTTCCATCATTACCCGGGTCGCCTGTCCGTTCCAGGCGGCCCTGGCGTGCTCCGCCGCCTCGGCGAGTGTCTCCGCCTGGCCAAGCAGTGGCCCAG
>JBDHMR010000212.1:0-4711 GCA_039656035.1 Gemmatimonadota bacterium | reverse complement strand
TCGCCTGGCCAATTTCGGCTACCTGGGCCACATGTGGGAGGTGTACGCCATGTGGACCTGGATTCCGGTCTACCTGGCGGAGGTGTATCGGCTGTCGTCTACGGACCTGGGCGCCGGCTGGGCGCCGGAGCGGCTGGCGGCAATAGCCGGGTTCGGGGCCATCGCGATCGGCGGCGCGGGCTCCCTGCTGGCTGGCCGGCTGGCTGACCGGTGGGGGCGCGCCAACGTAAGCATCACCAGTCTGGTGGTGAGCGGAACATGTGCCGTGACCATCGGGTTTGCCTTCCATAGCCCCATAGCCGCCACGGCGATCGCCCTGGTGTGGGGCTTCATGGTGGTGGCCGACTCCGCCCAGTTCAGCAGCGCGGTCAGCGAGCTGGCGGATCCGGCGTTCGTGGGAACGCAGCTCACCGCGCAGACCACCGCGGGATTCCTCATCACCATGGTGTCGGTCAGACTGATCCCCGGAATCGCCGAGGGGCGTTCGTGGCGCTCGCCATCGGCCCCGTGTTCGGCATCTGGGCCATGGCCCGGTTGCGGCGCTCTCCGGGCGCTTCCCGCATGGCCGGAGGACGGGGCTAGACTGACACGACTGGAACCCCTAACTCATTACAGGCCCCCTCCGAGGCAAGCCCTCGGGGTAGCCGAGGGCCCCTGAGCGGAGTATATCTGTCCTGAGGCGCAGGTTTCTTTTTTGCCCTGCCGGCACACCCGTCATTTCGCCGGCGACCCAGGGCGTCAACCTAGAGACTCATCAACGGCATGACACAGACTCTTGAAGAATTGATCAAGATGTGGGACGGTCAGGCGGTGGTGACCCACTACGACGCCACGACCGGCACCTGGATCTTCATTGCCATCCACGACCTCACCTTGGGTATGGGATGTGGCGGTTGCCGCATGAAGGTCTATCCCACGCCCACGGACGGCCTGCGGGACGCCCTGCGACTGGCACGGGGAATGACCCACAAGTGGGCCGCGGTGGACATGGACTTCGGCGGAGGCAAGACCGTCCTGGCCGTCCCCAAAATGCTGGAGGGTAAGGAGCGCGAGGGACTGTTTCGGCGACTGGGGCATGTCCTCAACTCGCTGAACGGCTCGTACGGCACCGGCCAGGACCTGGGGACCACTCCGGAGGACTTCACCATCCTGGCGCAAGAGACCAAGTGGGTGTTCATGGGGGACGCCTCGCGGAACTTCAACGTCGATCCAGGGCCGTACACCGCGCTCGGTGTGTACGCCTGCATCAAGACAGTGGCCAACAAGTTGTTCGGCACCGATGATCTTGCTGGGCGGAGCGTGTTGATACAGGGTGTTGGGGGTGTCGGCCGACCGCTGGCCAAGATGCTGAAGGACGCCGATGCCACGGTGATCCTGAGCGACATCGACGAGCAGAAAGCCAATGCCATCGCCGAGGAATTGGGCGCCACGGTGGTGCCCCACGAGGCCGTGCCGGATACGCCCTGCGATATCCTGGCCCCCTGCGCGCTTGGTGCCACACTAAACAGGAACACGATCCCGCGCCTGGCCTGCAAGGCGGTGGCTGGGTCGGCCAACAACCAACTCGAGACGGTGGAGGACGCCGACCAACTTCACGAGCGCGGCATCCTGTACGCGCCGGATTACGTGGTCAACGCCGGCGGCGCCATCGCCTTCGGCATGATGCATCGGGGACAAATCGCTGAAGAGGACATCAACAACCGTATCATCGACATCGCCAACTCGTTGAACGAGATTCTCGAGTACGGTGAGGAGCACGGTGAATCACCGGTGTATGGCGCCAACCGCAAGGTCGAGCAGGTGCTGGCCCGTCACAAACAGGCCGGTGCCGGCGTGTGACGAGCGGCGCCCGCCCGACGGAAACAGCAGCGGAGCGATTTCTAGTGGAGTCGCTCCGCTGTTTGCGTTGCGCACGGGAGTATCCCTTTACCCCCGACGCCTACCTGTGCCCGGCCTGCGGTCCCGGATCGGCGGCAGACGACCCCGGCGTACTGGATGTTCAATACGACTACCCTACCGCCGGGAAGCGACTCCGCCCGGCCCTCGACTCGGCTCACCCAACAGGCGTATTCCGATACCGGGCGCTCCTTCCCATCTCCGGAAGCGACAACGGCCTGCCGGCCGGCAACACACCCCTGGTACCGGCCGACCGCCTCGCCGCCGCACTCGGTCTCGACCGTCTCTTGCTCAAGGACGAGACCCGTAACCCGACGCGGTGCCTGAAAGACCGGGCAACGGCTGTAGCGATTGCCATGGCACGGGCGGCGGGACGCACCGAACTGTACTGTGCCTCCGCCGGCAACGCGGCCATTTCCCTCGCCGGGTATTGCGCTCATGCCGGTTTGCCGTGCCACGTCTTCGTTCCATCGTACGCTTCGCCTGAGCGGTTGGCGTGGTTGGAATACTACGGGGCAGACGTTCATGTCTCGACCGGCGACTACGATACCGCCTACGCGGAGGCGGAGGAAGCGGGCCAACGCCACGGGTGGTACAGCCGCAACTGTGCCTTCAACCCGTTCCTGGTAGAGGGAAAAAAGACCGTCGCCTTCGAAATCGCCGAGGCACTCGACTGGAACGCTCCCGACACCGTGGTGGCTCCCGTGGGAGACGGCTGCACCCTGGCGGCCATCGGCAAGGGGTTCCGGGAACTGCGCGAAGTCGGACTCCTGGACCGCGTCCCCCGGCTGGTTGGTGCGCAAGCCGAGGCCATGATGCCCCTGGTCAGGCGTTGGCGGAGAGCAGCGGGAGAGGATACCGGTCTGACTGAAGCGGCGTCCATCAACGTCCGGCGACCGCGCAACGCGCTACGGCTGCTGGAAGAGCTAAGACAAGCGGACGGCGAACTGGTCGCGGTCACCGACGAGGCCATCGGTTCGGCCCAGGTACGCCTGGCTCGCGAGGCCGGAGTCGTGGTGGAGTTCACCGCCGCCGCGGGCTTGGCCGCACTGGATGGGACGACGGACGCACAGAAACTTCTCGGCGGTACGGTCGTTGTGGTGCTGACGGGCGGGCGGGTGGATCGAGAACAGCGAGAAGCCGGGTAGGTCGCCTACGGCTCCTGTGCCAACACCGGCCCCAGGACATCCCAAGTGTGATGTGCCAGGATCAATTGGCCTGCTGCCGTAGGGTGGATACCGTCTGCTTGATTTAGGCTATCGAGACCCGCTACGCCATCGAGCAGGAACGGAATCAATTGCAAGTCGTATTCCCGGGCCACATCGCCGTACAGCGCTCGGAACTGGTTGGCGTAGCGTCGGCCCAGGTTGGGCGGCGCTTCCATGCCGGCCAGGATGATCACTGGGGGCGGTTGCTGTGTCTGTGCACGGATGATGATCGCTTCGATGTTGTTGCGGAGTTCTTCAGGGTCAATGCCCCGCAAGCCATCGTTGGCGCCCGTTTCGATCACCATGACCGCGACCGGACGCTGTAACAGCCAGTCAATACTGCTTCGGGCACCGGCCGATGTCTGTCCGCTGACGGCGGCGTTCACCACCTGGTAATCGAACCCGGCGGAGTCGATCTTTGTTTGGACGATGGCGGGATACGCCTGCGTGGGAGTGAGACCGTATCCTGCCGTAAGGCTGGTCCCCACAAACAGGACGACGGGCCGGGTATCTTCATTCGGGCCGGCTGCGATCGACACCGCAGTAGTGGAGTCCCTCGCCGTGCCGTTGGCCTCGCCCTGCGGGGAACACGCGGCAGCCAATGCAACCGCGATGGTGCCATAGCCGTAGAGAGAAACCGATTTGACCATAGGAGTTGCGCCACGTGTTGCGATGTGAGTCTCTGTCACGAACGTACCAGAGCGGCGGCAAGCCGCTCACAGTGCTGAAAGATATCACCTTCTCGGTTGGTGCCGGAGAATTCGTGGCCGTAGTAGGGCCCTCCGGGAGCGGCAAGAGCACCTTGTTGGGGTTGCTGGCCGGGCTCGATCTGCCTTCGGCGGGAAAGGTGTACCTCGACGGCCAGGACCTCAGCGGCTTGAGCGAGGACGCTCGCGCCATCCTCCGCGGCGAGAAGGTCGGCTTCGTCTTCCAGTCTTTCCAACTCATCCCCACATTGACCGCCCGGGAAAACGTGCAAGTCCCCATGGAATTGCGGGGCCTGGAATCGAGCGACCGTGCCGCCAGCTTGCTCGAAAGAGTCGGACTGGGCGACCGAGGCCATCACTACCCCGCGCAACTCTCGGGTGGCGAGCAGCAACGGGTCGCCCTGGCGCGGGCGTTTACCAACGATCCGAAAGTGCTGTTTGCCGACGAGCCTACCGGCAACCTCGACGCCACCACCGGGCACACCATCATCGATCTGATGGTGGAGTTGAATCGTGCCTACGGGACGACCCTGGTGCTGGTTACCCACGACCCCGAACTGGCCCAACTGGCGCGGCGAACGATCCGCCTGCGTGACGGCGCCGTGGTGGAGGACTCGGCGGCGTGAGGCTGAAGTTCCTCCTAGCCATGGCCTGGCGTGAAAGCCGCGCCGCGCAACGCCGGATGATCCTGCTGGTGACCGCGGTAGCCATCGGCGTCGCGGCACTGGTGGCCATCAACTCGTTCACCAGGAACCTCCTGGCGGCCATCGACCGGCAGGGCCAAGCGTTGCTGGGCGCCGACATCCGGTTCACGTCGCGAGCGCCCGCCTCCCCGCGTCTCGAAGCGCTTATCGATACTATCGCCGACGAGACGCTGACCACCCTGTGCCAACGCGGTGA
>JBDHMR010000211.1:0-4654 GCA_039656035.1 Gemmatimonadota bacterium | reverse complement strand
CCCGTGGCCGTACCCAGGCCGACAACCTCCTGTTCGTCGACTCGATGCCGCAGCCGTGGCCCGATCTGTCTATCGTTGTGTTGGTCAATGGCGGGTCGATCAGCGCAGCGGAGATTCTGGCTGGGGCCCTACAGGACAACGACCGGGCCCTGATCGTAGGCCAGACGACGTTCGGCAAGGGGCTGGTCCAAACCCAGTTTCACTTCGGTGAGGGTGCTGCTCTTCGCATCACCACGGCCCGGTGGTTCACGCCCAGTGGCCGGTCCATTCAGCGGGCCTCGGTAGACATTCCGCACGGTGATGTGGTCGATACCGCGGCCGCGCCCGCTTACTTCAGCAGCGCAGGGCGCAAGTTATACGGTGGAGGTGGCATCAGGCCCGACGTGGCCGTGGCCCCCGACACATTGAGCGACGACGAGCGTCGCCTGGTGAAGGTGCTCGAGCCTCACTACCCGGAGTACCGGGACGCCATCGCCGCTATGGCCTTCGAAGCCAAGCGTCTCGGGGTCACCACCGATGAGTCGTTTGCGGTGTCCCGGGCACAGCTGGATGAAGTACGACGCCAGCTCGCAACTCGCGGGGTCTCGATGCCGGATTCGGTGTGGTTGGGCGGCCAGGGGCTGGTGGAGTCCCACCTTGGGTACGAGATGGCCCGCTATCTATTCGGGAACCCCGCCGAGCTCAAGCGTCGCCTGGGGGATGATGATCAGGTCCGGCGTGCGGTGGAGTTGCTGCGGATGAGCGAATCGCGGGAACATCTTTTCGAACTGGCTGGAACGCCGTTGCCGGCGGAGGGGCAGGGGTAACACTGCTCCGGTTTACTGATCGACGATGGTAACCCCGCGGGGCACTGCAAAAGTGAAAGTGTCCTTGGGGAACTGCTGATTGAGCTTGAAGTCCCAGAGGGTAAACACCCTAATCGTCCCGGGCTGCTCGACCAGCATGACCCGCCTCGGCAAGCCGCTTTCGGCGTCGAGCCACACTGCCGCACGTACGAACGGAAGGCTCGCGTCCTTGGGATCGAGGTCGATCACGTCAACGGCGTGGTCCATGATGGTGCTTCGTTCCCGGTAGCTGGCGTAGTAGCGCTCAGCCGGCTTGTCCAGGATCCAACTCAATACGTTTAGTCCGTAGGTCGGCGCACTGGGTAGCGGCAGCCGGGTGACCTGGTTGGGCGTGGCGCTCGGCGTGTATACCCAAATGTAGGTCCCGTCCATCACGATCGCCTCGGTAGGCGGATCCTCGAACCGCAAGGCCAGCCGAGATTGCCCTTGCTGGTACATCTGGCCGTGACTCTCGAGGCGCCCGATCATCTCGTTGTCGACCACCTGGTCGAATGTCGCTTCGATCGAATGAAGATCCTGGTAGATCTGCGAAGACCGCTCCAGGATCGGCATGGGCTCTTGCGCCACCGCCGGAAGCGCGAAGCCCCCCAGTACCATCGCCACCAGTGCCGCTCGCCTCACGAAGGAACTCCTGCGTATCTGCTCATGCTCCGGCCGATGGTGGTGGCAATTGCGCGGGATTCATCCATCAGGGTGGCAAACTGTTTGGGGAACAGGCTCTGGGCGCCGTCCGACAGCGCGCGGTCCGGGCTCGGGTGCACCTCGATCAGGAGACCGTCGGCCCCGGCCGCCACAGCCGCGCGGGCCATGGGAGTGACCATGTCCCGTCGTCCGGTGCCGTGGCTGGGGTCGGCTACGATCGGGAGGTGGGACAACCCATGTACCAGCGGTATGGCGCTCAAGTCGAACAGGTTGCGGGTTGCCGAGTCGAACCCGCGTACGCCCCGCTCACACAGGATGACGTTGGGGTTTCCCTCGGCTAGGATATACTCGGCCGAGAGCAGCCACTCTTCGATGGTGGCGGAGGGCCCGCGTTTGACCATGATCGGCCGGCGGCACTGTCCCGCCCGGCGCAACAAGGCGTAGTTCTGCATGTTGCGGGCGCCTATCTGCACGATGTCGGCAACTTCGGCCACATCGTCCAGGGTGGCGGGGTCGATAGCCTCGGTGATGATCAGCAGCCCGGTTTCGGCTCGGGCCTTGGCCAGCAACTTGAGCGCCAGCTGTCCCAAGCCCTGGAAGGAGTACGGTGAACTCCGCGGTTTGAAGGCTCCGGCTCTGAGTACTACCGCGCCGGCGTTTCTAACGGCACGGGCGGCAGTGAGGAGCTGGTCTTCGGTCTCGACCGAACAGGGGCCGGCCATGACGACGATATCGCGCCCGCCGATCTCGACACCCTCACCTAGCGCAATTACAGTGGATTCCCGTTTCCACTCGCGGGACACTTGCTTGTATGGTTTGGTGATCTGGATGATCTCCAGCACACCGGGTAGCGCCGAGAAACGGGTACCGTCGACCCGCCCGTCATTGCCGACCAGGCCGATGGCGGTCCGTTCCTTCCCCGGCATGGGGCGGGCCTGGTAGCCCAGATCCTCTATGACGGAGACGACCCGTTGGATGTCTTCCTGGGTCGCTCCCTGCCGCATTAGTACCAACATGCCAAGCGCCGTCCTGGGTGAACTGATGGGGTAAATCTAACTGGGGCACGGGGTTCGTCTAGTTGGGCCCATAGTGGCCCTGGACTACCGGTGGGGGGCCATGGGTGCCACCCGGATTGACAGTCCCGCCGTGGAATGGCATCCTCGTCCCACATCCTCCCCAATACCACTGGAGAACACAGTGATTCAGAGCATTCTGACCCGGCGACACATCCCTCCCACTCGGTTCGGGGCCCTCCTAATCCTTCTGACGATCGTCCTGGTCCCGTCTGCCGCGGCCCAGGACCTCGAACAACTCGACAGCTACTTCGCGGAGGCTCAACAGACGTGGCCGGTGCCAGGGATGGCCGTAGCCATCGTCAAGGACGGCGAAGTCGTTTTGGCTAAGGGATATGGCGTTCTGAGTCTGGACGATGCCACAGCGGTAGACGAACACACCCTGTTTGCCATCGCTTCCAATTCCAAGGCGTTCACCTCGGCTGCGTTGGCCATACTGGTCGACGAAGGCAAGCTCGCCTGGGATGACCGGGTTGTCGACTACCTGCCGTACCTCCAGCTCTACGACGAATACGTCACTGCCGATATCAGGATCCACGATCTGCTGTCCCACAGGAGCGGGTACGGGACCTACAGTGGAGACCTGCTTTGGTACCTGACCGATTACAGCGCGGAGGAAGTGCTGCGCCGCATACGGTACCTTCCGCCAACCGGAGACTTCCGGGCTTCCTACCGCTACTCCAACTTGATGTTCATCGCTGCCGGGGAAGTCATCGCGGCCGTGTCGGGGCAATCATGGGGCGAGTTCGTGCAGGAGAGGATTCTCGATCCGCTGGCCATGAGCCGCACATTGACCTCCACCTCACAACTCATGGGAACGGACAACGTGGCGCAGCCGCACGGCTTGGTAGACGGGCAGACGCACCAGTTCCAATGGCGGGGCTGGGACGCCGCCGGTGCGGCCGCGGGCGTCATCTCTTCCGTCGACGACATGACCGCGTGGCTCCAACTGCAACTCGATCGCGGCATAGTGAAGACGGACACTATCTTCTCGCCGGAACGCTCTCGTGAAATGTGGACACCCTACAATTCGTTCCGGGTATCGAGTGGGAGCGAATCGCGTTGGCCCTCGGTGCATTTTCGTGGTTATGGCCTGGGGTGGAGCCTGATGGATTACCGCGGCCGCAAAGTGGCGAGTCACGGCGGCGCCTTCGACGGGATGTACTCCCGGGTCGCCCTGGTACCTGAGGAGAACCTTGGGGTGGTCATCCTCACCAACAGCATGACTTGGATCTCCACGGCGCTGACGTACCAGATCCTGGACGCCTACCTGGGAGGTGATGGGTTCGACTGGAGCGCAGACTATTTGCCACGGTTCCAGGAGTCTCGGGCCGAATTCGAGGCGAGCCAACGGCACGCCGAGGAGCACCAGGTACCGGGTACCACGCCGTCAGTGCCGCTGGAGGACTATGCCGGGACCTACGGCGGCGACCTCTACGGTGATGCCACGGTAGCGGTGGCGGACGGCAGCCTGGCGGCGACCTCTACGGTGATGCCACGGTAGCGGTGGCGGACGGCAGCCTGGTGCTACAGTTCCTGCCGGCCGCGGAATTGGTGGGAGACCTCAGGCACCTCCATTATGACACGTTTATCGTCGAGTGGCGCAACCAGTTCCCCTGGTTTGGCCGGGGCACGGTGCAGTTCATCCTCGACGCAGCCGGACAACCGGTGGAAATGAAGGTGGACGTGCCCAACGAGGATTTCTGGTTCAACGAGCTCGAGGTTCTCCGCCGGGAGTGACTGGATGCGTCACGCCATTTCTTCGAACTTGGCGGAAAAATGGCGCAAGAATGGTGGTTTGTTGGTCATCCGCAACCCACGGAGATTCTCACAACCCTCGAAGACGACCCCGGCGGACTCGACCACGTAGTCCATGTGACTCTGGGTGTAGACCCGCCGGGGTATTGCCAAGCGCACCAATTCCAGCGGAGGAGGCTCTCCACCGCCGCCGAACATGACGCTCCCCAGTTCCACGGCGCGGATTCCGCCCTCGCGATAAAGCGCGCACACCAATGCCTGGCCGGGAAACTCCGCGGGTGGGATGTGCGGCAGGAGCGCCCCGGCATCGATGTAGATGGCATGCCCGCCGGCCGG